>JBDOMQ010000175.1:0-4547 GCA_039831725.1 Pirellulales bacterium | reverse complement strand
CGAGCGGGGTGCGAGTCGATTGGTCATGGATGAGCTGCTCGACAGACTTGGAGAGCATGGTTGGGCCAGTGCTGATATTTTTTCGATTCACTTGGCTGCTGAAGAAGCAATTGTGAATGCAATTGTTCACGGCAATAAACTTAGTGCAGACAAAAAAGTACGTGTTGAATGCTTTGTCTCTCCTACGACTGTACGAATTGAAATCACAGACGAAGGAGATGGATTTAAGCCAGAAGAGGTGCCCGACTGCACGCAGGACGACCGGCTAGAAGTTCCGAATGGCCGTGGTGTCATGCTGATTCATAACTTCATGACTCGAGTCGAGTACAACGAAAAGGGCAATCGCGTTCTGATGGAAAAGGTTCGGGATACCTGATAGATCGAACAGCGATGTTCATATCGTTTTTTTTGCGGAACGAAAACTGATACATCTCGCCTTTGATTAACTTTTTGGGTATCGTTAGAGATTCAAAGACGCCTGATATTCCCCGATAGCTCAATGGTAGAGCGAGCGGCTGTTAACCGCTAGGTTGTAGGTTCGAGTCCTACTCGGGGAGCTTCCCTCCTCTCGTTTGCACTTTGTTTCACGGTACTTACAAGGATTAGAGGCCACAAAAGTGGTCTCTCGTTGTTCTCAGCAGGTGGAACAGATCATCTGAACACACTATTTCTCACGCAACAAATCTCACTCAATTATGAGTGAGTGAGAATATCCAAAAGACAATATTCGTTCGATTATTCTCAGGGCCGGGGGCTGCCCAAAAACTCAATCTTATTAGCAGTACGGATGACTAGCTTATTCTTCATCTTTTAATTCGTCGATGTGGACTTGCAGGAGCCTATTGACATGATTCGAATCGCTGCGGTTTCGATTGGCCTCCTCTGCCTCATTGGATGTTCCAGCGACACTGAAAAGACACTAACTGATTCTCCAACACTGTCTCGATTCCGTAAGGGAGAGTTCCTGCTATTACGCCTCAATGGCAATCGGCACCCCGGTGAAGCTGTCCCGAGCGGGACGAAACTCCTCCACGGCTGGGAGATTCTTGAGTCTCTCCAAATCAGGAAGCCTCGCGACCGAGCGAAGATCTTCTTGGCGTTTGAGGCAGGTGAAGACGACGCACGCCGGAACCCGGGTATTCCAGTTGACTGCTTTCAACCTCGTCATGCGATTCGCATCACGGCAAATGGCACCACGATCGATCATCTGATCTGCTTTGAGTGTCAGAACTTCATGACCTGGACCAATGGTGAAATGACCGGTAGCGGGCCGATCTCCGACCATCCGAAGGCTACATTCGAGTCATACTTCGATGCCGCCCCCCGTCGTTAAGCAGATTGTTTTATCCCAAGCCGGCCAAAGTCCACCTGCGGTAAGGCATGTGATGTATTTTCAGAGGTGGGAATAAGTGAAGAATGAGACATGATTTGAAGGTGGCCCCAAAAGTGGCTCGTATGTTTGGTCGGGGATGGGTGTGAATAACTCTGAGAAGTTTAGTTTTGAGTTCAGCAGCCACAAACGACCACTAACGACCACACTTGACCACGGACACCCACATCAAAAACAATGTTTAAAGAAAGATAGCACTCCTACTCGGGGAGCTTCTCTCCCCTCGTTTTTCATTGTTTTACAAGGCATTCAAGGTAGCACTCGGTCAGGCGCAATGACATGCCGCAGCATCCACATGAAAAATTTTCCCAGAAGCTAGATCACGATACAGTTTCTGATCAGGCAGCCTCCTCGACGGCCGGGAATGAACAAGCGGAACTAAGTGGTATCAGTCACCTTGAGTGTCTTCTCGGAGTGAGTTGTATCAGTGAAGCCACTGCCGATTTTCAACCCGGTGACTTGGTGGGTGACTGTAAGATCGTTCGGTTTCTTGCCGAGGGTGGTATGGGGCGGGTCTATGAAGCCCGACAGCAAAGACCAAACCGTAGTGTTGCAGTAAAACTCATTCGTCCCCACCGTCTAACTCAAGCTGCAATCCACCGATTCAGTTACGAAGCGGAAGTACTTGGGCAACTTCAGCACCCGTCAATTGCACAAATTTTTTCAGCGGGTATTGAAAAACGTGAATCGGAAGAAATCCCATTTCTCATAATGGAGTTTGTGCCGGATAGCCTCCCAATTACCTCATACGCCAGCGTTCATAACCTTGCTATTGGTGAACGTATCAATCTTTTTCTCGAAGCGTGTGAAGGCCTTGCCTACGCTCATCGAAACGGTGTGCTTCATCGTGATTTAAAGCCCAAGAATGTTATCGTAGGCGACACAGGTGCCGTGAAGGTTATTGACTTTGGTGTCGCGCGGCTAGTTAGGGGCGGCAACGGATTGCCTGCAAATGATACCGCGACCGGCGAATTAGTCGGGACCTTACAGGCGATGAGTCCGGAGCAGGTGTCGGCCACTGCATCTGAGATAGGCACGCCAACGGATGTCTACGCTCTGGGTTTGATTCTCTATGAGCTGCTTGCGAAGCGTCAGGCGTATGATTGCAATTCGGAATCACTGGAAGCAGTAATCAAGCGTATTCAAAAGTTCAATCCGCCCGCACTCGACACTTTGGTTCCTGGTATAAGTCGTGACCTGTCGATGATAGTCGCTACTTGCCTTCGAAAAGACCCCAATGAACGGTACCAATCTGCTGGTGATCTAGCCGCCGACCTAAACCGGTACCTTGAGGGATTACCAATTAGGGCCAGGGACCCGTCGCTTGTTGATTCCTTGCGATATTGGTGCAAAAGAAACCGACTTGTAATGACCGGAATGGCCTTTCTGGCAGGTGTGTTAGTAGTCTCGGTTGTCACTATTACCTTGTTCGCGCTCCGTGCAGAGAACTCGCGTGTGGCGGCAATTGAAGAGCGCAATCGTGTTTCAGGCATGCTCGATTTTTTTCTTGACGCTTTTCGCGCATCAAGTCCAGAACTGCAAGGACCCGATACGCAGTTGCGTGATGTTCTCGAGACCGCGGTCGAGAATGCAGAGGTTGCATTTGCTTCTGATCCCCGCAGCCTTGCTGAGGTACAGTTGACGCTGGGGCAAACGCTTCAAAGCTTGAGTGCCCTCGAAGCCGCAAATATGGCTATTGAATCTGCTGAGCGATCGGTGATGTCGCTGAATTGGCCAGAAGATAGTCAACCACAGATAACTGCTAAAATCCTGTTCGAAAGGGCAAAACTTGAACTAGTTCGTGGTAACTATGCCGAAGCGCAGGCAGTTTTAGCCACAGGGATCAGGCAAGCGTATGCAACTGATCCCCGAGCATCTTTATACGCAGACGGATTGGCTCTTGAGGCCAGTATTTACTTCCAACTCGATGACCTTGACGAGGCAGAAAAAACACTAATGAAGAGCCTTACTCTTATGGAGGAGGCAGGTGATGACGGTGATGATTATTCAGACCGCTTGGTATTTCTAGCCAACATTCTTTTTTCAACTCGGGCGAGGTTTCAAGAGGCCGAAGCCATTGTTGAGCGAATTGTTGGCCTCGAGGAAAAGCGTCATGGTCCAGAGCACCCACGAGTTGCACGTGCCCTCCAGCAACTTGCTCGTATGTACAGTATACGGGTAGAAACCGCTCCTTCTGTCGAGCCACTTCTTCGGCACGCGGCTGAATTAATTGAAAAGGCATATGGCCCCGAGCATCCAGCGACAGCCTCTGCGATTGCAAAACTCGCGGAGAGCCTCATCAGGAGCGATCATCTTGATGAGGCAAGGCAATTCATCGAACGATCCCTGGCTATTTGTCAGAAGCATTTTGGTGAACAACATGACAAGACAGCCGCAGCAATTCAATTGCTAGCAAATTGGTATGCAGCAGGGGGTGACTATGCTGCAGCGTTACCACTTCAGGAACGAGTAGTACGAATTTTGAGGCAGAGTGGGAGCCAGGAGCGTGGAACGATGCAGAACAGTCTTGTTTCGCTGGGGGAATATCGAGCAAAGCTCGGTGATAAGTCTGGGGCCGTGACCGCCTATCAGGACGTGTGGCGAGTTCTCAAGCCAATGGCTGTCCCTGATTCGAAGGCAGCTGTGGATAATATTCAGTCAATCATTCTTCTTGCAAATTTGGTTGACGTCCTGCTTGAACAGGGCAAGTACGTTGAAGCTGAAAAGTATGCGCGACAGTGTCTCGATATTGGTGAGAATAATTTCGATGACGGACATCCAATCTGGCGTTTTCGTGGAAGGGTTCCGATTGTTAACGTGCTCTTGCTCACTGATCGAATTGCTGAGGCAAGACTCATCGTTACGGCCTGTAGGGATGTGTTTCGAATGGCCAGTCCAGAACATCCTGAATGGAAACGTATCAGGGATCTCGAAAAGCGATTGCAGATCGCTGACGCTGCATTGAGGGAGCCTGCCCAGTAAATCTTGATTCACTTGTGGTTGCTATTCCGGGATCAAGCTCACCGTGACAAGTGCATTGTCATCCCCGCATCTCGGGGCAAGAATAATAGCTGGGCACGGGGACAAACGTATTTGCAACGGCTTACGGCTACTCGTTCGTGGTCACGTACAGGTCTTTAAGGGGACAGGCCACAAT
>JBDOMQ010000389.1:0-4557 GCA_039831725.1 Pirellulales bacterium | reverse complement strand
GATTTTGCCGAGGCTGTCACCTGGTGGCAGGCTTTGTGTTGTAGATATTGATGATGCGTGGCTTACGTTGCACCCTGAACCAGCATGTTTTCATCGTTTTACGAAACGGGCTGCCGAAGGGCAGTCGCGGAGTGGTGGTGATCGCAACGTAGGCCGTAAGCTTGGCGGGATGCTGCAAGAGGCTGGCCTTGAACAGGTCGATGTTCACGTGACAACTGTACATTCTCACCAGTTGGGAATGCGTAATTTCCTTGATATTACGACAGGTTTTAAAAAAGAACAGGTAGCAGAAGAGCATGCGGGTGAAGTGATTGAGGATCTCCAAGAGATATACAAGTGGGTTGATATGAAAGATGCATGGGGGTTTGTGGCAGTCTTTGTGGCAATAGGCACGAAAGCCGAGGATAAAAGCGAGTGATCGATCTTGCAGAGCATCTTCCTGAAATGGCATGATCTGGAGCAAACATGTCGTTCTTAACTGAGTGAAAGATATGGCCACTGCTGACCCAATCCTCACAATTCTGTTCGTTGATATTAGTGAGAGTTCGAAGCTGTACCGCTTGCTCGGCGATCAACAAGCATCTCACGTGGTTACTGATTTTCTTGATCGACTTGCTGAAATCACTCATGCACATGAAGGCACAGTCGTTGATCGTATCGGTGATGAATTGATGACGCTTTTTGAAGATGGATCATCAGCACTTCGATCAGCGATAGCTATGCAGTGGGCAGCAAACGACTTTACGCACGAGCACCTTTCCTCTGATTCACGATTAGCTGTTCGTGTTGGTCTCCATACCGGACCAACAATGATGGATAACGGAAGGCCAAAAGGGCAGTCTGTGTACAGAGCAAAACGTGTTGTTGAAAATACAAAGGCACATCAAATTTTACTCGATCATGAGACGTTCGGTTCTCTTGAGGATGCCGGGCAGTGGGACGTACGGCCACTCAATACGATTGGACTCAAAGGGCAGGGCAAGCCCGCATCTCTCGTTGAAGTATTTTGGAATAAAGCAGAGTCAACATTGTTAAATCACCAGAAGCCACAGCTGCCAACAGCAGCTGTGGGTGTTACGTTAGAAGCCGGTGGTGACACGATTCAGGTTGAAGAGCATCAACGAATCTCAGTTGGTCGGCTTGCACCGTGTGAGATTGTTCTGCCTCATTCGTCAATATCAAGAATTCATGCATACTTCAAAAGTCGTAAGCAGAGCATTTACGTCGAAGACGTGAGCACCAATGGCTGCTACGTTCAGCAGGATGGAGAGGCAGCCCCAAACTTTGTACATGGTGACGAAGTGGCTCTTATGGGATCGGGGCTGATAGGTCTGGGAAAGCCACCGGAATCTGGCTCGCTGCATACCATTCGTTATGCCTGTATTTCTTCGTAGGGTAAGCCAGCAAACCCCAGGTGGATTGCTGTTTTTCCGTTGAATGAGTCGTTCTGATGTCAGAAGTCATTCAATATGTTGATCAGCAGCTGAAATCCATGAATGTGGGTGCTGCATATGAAAGGAATCTGTTTTCGTTACATTAGGTGATAGCGGGAATTGAGTTTGGGGACATATTTCTCACTCGTATTAAACATTTCTCTTTACTTTTTGATGTGCTTTTACAAATGATGAAGAAAATCGTACTGGCTTTTTTATGCGTCATTTCATTCGCCAGCTTTCGCATTGCCGTGGCAGATGATCGGCCCAATATTCTGTGGGTTGTGAGTGAAGATAACAGCCATCACTGGCTTGGCTGTTATGGAAATGAACAGGTAAGCACACCAAATATCGACCAGCTTGCAGCAGAGGGTGTGCGATACAAATTTGCTTATTCCAATGCACCAGTTTGTGCTGTTGCACGAAGTACATTAATAACCGGTCGCTATGCATGTAGTATTGGGACGCAGAACATGCGTAGTCGCTATCCAATTCCTTCAGGCATTCGGCCGTTTGTTTCGTACCTTCGAGATTCCGGCTACTACTGTGTCAATCGTTCAAAGACTGATTATAACTTTCAAACAGACGACGGGAGCCACTGGGATGAGTCAGGTAACAAGGCTCATTGGAAAAATCGACCAGACGGAAAGCCTTTTTTTGCTGTCTTCAATACTGGCATAAGTCACGAGAGCAGTCTCTTTGAAAACAAGAAGAAAGCGGCTCGCAAAAGTGGAATGATTCCTGAGACGCCACGGCATGATCCAGCCTCAGTCACACTGCCACCATTTCTTCCCGACACACCAGAGATTCGAGATGATTGGGTCACCTATCTCGACATTCTTGCCGCAATGGACAAACAGATTGGTGACTGGCTTGCAGAACTGGACGATGCAGGCCTTCGTGAAAACACAATCGTGGTCTACTATTCTGACCACGGTGGCATTCTGCCCCGAGCAAAGCGATATATCTATGACACGGGAACACACGTTCCCATGATTGTGCGATGTCCTGAAAAATTTGCACGAATGGCGCCTGGCCTTCCAGGGTCAACGAGTGATCGCCCTGTCAGCTTTGTAGATCTGGCTCCAACAACGCTCAGCCTTGCGGGTGTTGAAATTCCAGAAGGCCTGCAAGGACGTGCATTTCTTGGAGAACAGAAACAGCAAGCGGCTCCTTACGTCTTTTTGTTTGGTCAACGTTTTGATGCTCGTATGCTTCGTTTTGTTCGTGCGGTAACGGATGGCCAGTACCGATATATCCGCAACTTTAATCCTCACCGTCATCGGGGCATTCTTGCAGGCTATCCACATAGTCAATCGGGGTGGCGGTCGTTCTATGCACTTCAGCAGGCTGGAAAAACAGATGCTGCTCAATCTTCATTCTGGAAAGTTCCCCAGCCGGTTGAAGAACTGTACGACACGCAGAATGACCCATGGGAGATCACCAATCTTGCTGGTGATCCTGCACATGTGACGCGTCTTGAAACAATGCGTGCTGCAACACTTGAGACCATGAAAGACATTCGTGACACAGGTCTTGTTCCTGAAGCGATGTACAACAAGATTTCTGAAAAGGGTACGATCTGCGACTATGTCCACAACAAGAACTTTCCGTATGAAAAAGTTCTTGAGTTGGCAATCACTGCATGCAATGGTGATGTTCAAGCGATTCCTAAGCTTCAAGAGGTAATGAAAAGTAAGCATCCCGTGATGCGTTACTGGGGTGCAGTTGGCTGTACTGTTCGTGGCACGAAGGCAGCGTCTGCAAGTAAGCTTTTACAATCACTCCTTCGTGATCCAGAACCGGCAGTCCAACTTGCTGCAGCTGAGGCTCTAGTTGCCGTGGGTGAAAGGCAGGCTGGGCTGAAGGGGTTGATAGATGTCTTGAGTACCACGCGTGATGAAATGGTTGTACTGGAAGGACTCTATATTGCTGCTGCAAATAAATTGACTGGGAGCATCCCTAAGCCAATTTATGAACAGGCGTGTCAAACTGGTAAGTATCCAAAAGGAATGTTGTCAGACTACCCTGACAATTCGTAAGCACTCACGCGCTTCGAAAGCCAACGCCTAGGGCACTGCCTTACCAAAAGCCGTCGAACCATCTCCAGAAAGGATGATGAAGAAAAGCGACCACAGAGAAGACGATAGTCTCTGGCACGATCAGTCGCTTCTTCAGAATCCTTTCGATGCCGTAGATGACAGCAAGAACGACTACCGTAAAAAGTAAGATTGTTACTGTGGCCTGCCAACCAAGGGCAATGCCAACTAGGGTGCCGGCTAATGAAAATGCATTGCTCCATGGAGGAATGAGTTTTCTGCGACTGCATAACAACTGAATGATGCTTGTGAGAAACAAGCCGATCAAGCCGCCTACTACACAGGTAACAATCGGAATCATTGATGGCGGTAGCGCTTCGGCAAGATCGCCGCGTAGGTGCGCATAAAATTTAACAGGCTGAAGAGTGGGGATGCCAATTGATAACCCGGCAAAGGCAAAGAGCATGATTCCAGAAAGCCACTTTGGACAGCGAAGTCGGTCGATGTCCATGAGTGACAGCATTAACAGGCAGCTGAATAATGCAGTGTGGTAAAAATAGATTCCAACAACTGGCCATTTTGTATAGAGGATGATCCAAACGATTCCGGTATAAAAGTATCGTTTGAATTCTGGAACATTGGCTGCGCCTGTTACGAGTTCAAAAAGAAACAGTGAGCCGAATATGATTGCTCCAATAACTTCAGTCAGAAAGTAGCGAACAGGAATTACGGACAGGCAATTTCTGCAGCGTCCACCAAGATTGAGGTAACTGATGAAAGGCAAGTTGTCGAGTCGGCGAATTGGCTTGTCGCATGCAGGGCACGCTGATGATCGCGTAGTGACCGATGCTCCGGATGGGGCGCTTTTTGCGACAACATTGACGAAACTTGCGATACATGCCCCGTAGTATGTGAATACTGCAAATGTGAAAAACGCTGCAGTCCGGATTCGAAATATTTCATATACATCGAGATCAGCTGCGGGAATAATACTTAGCTGTTCCTGAAACTGAGCAAGAAAGGCAGTGGCCGATGGAATAACAATCAGGTAGCAAGCAAGAACAGCCCCGATGAATAACCATGCG
>JBDOMQ010000012.1:0-4565 GCA_039831725.1 Pirellulales bacterium | reverse complement strand
CATTTTGGCGGAAAAAGCCCGATCAACGAACAAAACATCGCTTTGATCGATGCGATACGACAGGAATTAACGACATCTGGCTTGGATTTGCCTGTCTATTGGGGAAATCGAAATTGGTATCCATTGCTCACCGATACCATTCAAGAAATGAAGGATGCAGGAGTTCGTCGCGCACTAGCTTTCGTTACGAGTGGGTTCAGTTGTTATTCCGGTTGTCGTCAGTACCGAGAGAACATTCAGCAGGCCCGCGATACTGTTGGCCCAGAAGCACCCGAGATTGACAAAATCCGTGTCTTCTTCAATCACCCAGGGTTTGTTCACCCCATGGCCCGGAATGTCCGCTCCGCCATGGAGTCCCTTGGTAATAAACCCCAAACGCCAGTCCTGTTTACAGCACACAGCATTCCGCTTTCTATGGCTGACTCTTCTGATTATTGCAAGCAGTTGCAAGAGGCATCTCGATTGGTTGCGGAGCAGGCAAAAATCTCCAATTGGAAGCTTGTCTATCAAAGCAGAAGCGGGCCACCCACCCAACCGTGGCTGGAACCAGATGTTTGCGATGCGATACGAGACCTTCATGAACAGGGCGAGTCTAATGTCGTCATCGTTCCCATCGGGTTTATATCTGACCATATGGAAGTCCTATTTGACCTTGATACGGAAGCCGCTGATCTCTGTAAAACGCTGGGCATGAAAATGGCGAGAGCAAATACGGCAGGCACCGACCCTGAGTTTGTTCAAATGATTCGAGACCTCATAGCAGAACGAGCTTTTGGCCTTTCAGAGAAGGCTGCGATCGGGTGCATGCCTGCAAACCACGATGTCTGCCCACTTGACTGCTGTCCCGCCCCCGTTCGTCCTGCAACGAGCCGACCATCCTAGGCAATAAAAGTCGGCTCATTCGCTAAAAAGGAACAACCGGAACAATGGGTGATAACAACCGCCGTGAACTTGTTGTTCTCACTCACGGCTTCATGGCACACCGGCTTATGCTCCGTCTGCTCGCGGGAAGACTTCGTCGTACTGGCTGGAACATTGATATTTGGGGCTATGAAAGTTTCGTTACGTCAGTAAGAACACACGCCCACAACTTCTCTGATTTTCTCGCTGAACGGTGCGATGACGATCGCTACGATCGCATCCATCTGGTCACTCACAGCATGGGTTGTATTATCGGAAGAATGGCAATCAACGAAGTGAAGTCAAAAAAAATCAGTCGATTTGTCATGCTCACACCCCCGAATCGAGGGTCATTCGTCGCAACCCGGACGGCAAAAGTATTTGGGCGTTTCTTTCGACCTGTTGCCGAGCTGACGACTGAGCAGGATAGCCTCGTCAATTCTCTCGCTGATCCAGCAGATGTAGAAATTGGTGTTATTGCAGCAGAGCAGGATGCACTCGTAAGCCTCGAAAGCACACGCCTCGGCGTACCGCATGAGCACGTTACACTACCGTGCCTTCATTCAGCTGTGCTATTTCGCCAGGACGCCGCAAACCTCATTCATTCTTTCTTAGACACCGGTAGCTTTCGACACTCCTATTGCGGAGCTAAAACAACTACTGCACAAGGAATGCAGTAGCTAATCACTCATCTCAGCCACAACGGGGCTCGTTTGAAAAAGCAACTCACTCTGCCAAGCTTAGCACTTGGATGCTGGCCTCTCGCCGGGATGACTCGAGCTGGTGTTACCCGTCAAGCAGCAGTTGAAACGGTCGCTGCTGCTATCGATCATGGGATTACTCATCTCGACACCGCATATTGCTACGGCGAAAACGGTGAAAGTGAAAGAGCCATTGCTCAAGCGATTAAAGGCAGACAAAACGAAGTGACTATCGCGAGCAAGTGTGGCATACATTGGCAAGCGGGTAAAAAGCAGGCCGTTGACGGACAGCCTGAAACAATCATTCGAGAGGTTAAGGAAAGCCTGGTACGCCTTCAGTTAGACAGGATTGATCTCCTCTATCTCCACACTCCTGATCCAAACGTACCCATCCAAGAATCTGCAGGAGCACTTCGACGGCTTCTCGATGAAGGCACCGTGCGCGCCGTGGGTCTATCGAATGGGAACGCTGAAGAATGCAGGTTATTTGCTGAGATATGTCCTCTCGCAGCCTGCCAGCGTCATTTCAATATGCTCCAACAGGAGATTCGCCCGGAGTTATTGCCATACTGCCAGTCGCAACGGATCGCCATGGTGACGTATTGGCCTCTTATGAAAGGCCTCCTAACTGGAAAAATGAAGAGAAACCAAGTTTTTTTGCAAACCGATAGTCGCCATAAATATCCAATGTTCCGTGGAGAAGAATTCCAAAAAAACCTTGATTTCGTTAGGACAATTCAATCCCTTGCCACGCAGCGAAATATGAGCCTGGTCTCTTTGGTTCTTGGTTGGACAATGGCGCAAAAGGGTATCACGACAGTCCTTTTCGGCGCAACCAGTGCGAAACAGGTTGCCGCAAATGCAGAGGCCCTTAGTTGCGATCTTGACGAGAGTACCCTCTTTGCCGTCGATGAGGCAATTCAACAAAGAGGTCCCATATTAGGCGGCCGAAAAGTCTGAACTACTGCGTACCAATTAGGCGGCACCAGAAGATTGGCCAAGAGTTTCCTGCACGCCCACATAGGATTGCCTCACTTCGAGACACACGCGCCGAAACGGCTCCGGGCGGCTTACACCGGGCAACCGAAGTGTTTCTACCGCGCCATTTCTGAAGATAAGATCTCCACAATCAAACCACTCCTGACCGGGCTGAACGACCAACTCAACGGTATCAAATCGATCCAATTCTACGAATCGCTCAACAGAAGCGCGAACGCCTTTGTTAACAGTAACCCGCCTATTTGTGACCTGAAACCTGCTGATTGCCCACGGAAGCCTCATACTTAGATACAACATGAGGCCAATTGGCATGGTCAGGAGAAGCGCCAGTCTCCCAACTCGGACTATCCCGAAGCCCGTTTGGATTCTGTACATACGGCCAAGAAATTGTCCCAAACCAGTACCACCAACTGATGGCCACGCTGTCATCACGGGGACTTCCGCCGTGCTAGGGGGTGTCACTCCTGCTATCGACTGAAGCACTGGTTCTGGTGTTTTCATAAAATCAACCGAGTTTAATCATGTATAGCTCATCAGTTTACCAAACGCCATCGACAAGGCGTTTCGTTTCTCCCCACAAATGTATCCTTTTACACCGGAAACGGAAGCGTCTTTAATCAATTGATACAAAAAAACCCAGTGAGCTCGGCCAAGCCCACTGGGTTTATCTTCAACGGTTGCTGCGCCTTTCGACGCATCAGTGCAAAGCACCAACATCTCTTTCGATAGCTCGGCCTATCCGAAGATAGACCACGATCGTCTCCACAATTCTTTTGGACCTGACTGGTCTCAATGCCATCCAAACAATGTTTGAATATCAAAAAAGACAAGACAAGTTCGTACTCAGACCGTGAGGTCTAGGTACTAAAATCCTTTAGAAAGGAGGTGATCCAGCCGCAGGTTCCCCTACGGCTACCTTGTTACGACTTAGTCCCAATTGCAGAGTTCATCTTCGGCGCCTGGCTCCTTGCGGTTACCTCAGCGACTTCGGATGCCCCCCACTTTCGTGGCTTGACGGGCGGTGTGTACAAGGCTCAGGAACACATTCACCGCGGTATGCTGACCCGCGATTACTAGCGATTCCAGCTTCATGCAGGCGAGTTGCAGCCTGCAATCCGAACTAGGGAACGATTTTTGGGATTTGCTTGACCTCGCGGTTTCGCATCCCTTTGTGCGTTCCATTGTAGGACGTGTGCAGCCCTAGTCATAAGGGCCATGAGGACTTGACGTCATCCCCACCTTCCTCCGGCTTAACGCCGGCGGTCTCTCTAGAGTCCCCGCCATTACGCGCTGGCAACTAGAGACAAGGGTTTCGCTCGTTAAGCGACTTAACGCGACATCTCACGACACGAGCTGACGACAGCCATGCAGCACCTGTGTATGTTCCACCCGAAGGCGTGGCCCTGCTTTCACAGGGTTAATCCATACATGTCAAGACTAGGATAAGGTTCTTCGCGTAGCCTCGAATTAAGCCACATCCTCCACCGCTTGTGTGAGCCCCCGTCAATTTCTTTGAGTTTCAGCCTTGCGACCATACTCCCCAGGCGGAGCACTTAACACTTTCGCTACGACTGGAAGGCTATGGAGGACCCTCCAATCAAGTGCTCATCGTTTACAGCTAAGACTACCGGGGTATCTAATCCCGTTTGCTACCTTAGCTTTCGTGCCTCAGCGTCAGAAGAGACCCAGTGAGCCGCTTTCGCCACCGGTGTTCCTCAAGATATCAACGCATTTCACCGCTCCACCTTGAGTTCCGCTCACCTCTGTCTCCCTCAAGCACGGCAGTTTTGGATGCAATTCCTCAGTTGAGCTGAGGGCTTTCACACCCAACTTTCCGTGCAGCCTACGCACCCTTTAAGCCCAGTAATTCCGAATAACGTTCGTACGGTTCGTCTTACCGCGGCTGCTGGCACGAACTTAGCCCGTACTTCCTCCTTGGATCGGTCAAACAGAAGGGATAACCCT
>JBDOMQ010000363.1:0-4606 GCA_039831725.1 Pirellulales bacterium | reverse complement strand
TTCTCTTTGATCGTACTTCGAGTTGCTTTATAGTCTCGGAGGTACTTGGCATACGCTTTGTAGACAACAGAGTTTTGAAAGGGCCATCCGCGGCCGTTCCAGCCGTATGACATCTCATTAAAAAAATCGTGCCTATATTCGGTGGTGGACATACCAAACGGTTGCCGAAATCCCATTTCATCACCGAACTGCTTCCATGCAATATCGTATTGACTGTCATCATGAGGGAGCATGGAGAAATACCACGGCGTGTAGCCGACTGTTTCTCGAACAAGGCTTAACTGATCAACAACACCCCCCGTGTACAGGTTGTCTCCGGCAAGACGAGAATAGAAAAAGGGGTCATCGATCGACCCACGTTTCTTGTAAAAAACAAAGGCGTCATTAGGTGCAGGGTAGTGCCAAAGCGAATCAAGAATCTTCTTCTGAAGCTCAGATGCTCTCTTCGCATACACATCGGCTTTTTGCTTAGAAGAGTGGCCACCGTCTTCTGCCGCCTGAAGGGAGTAGAGATTGGCAAGCGAATGAAGATTTCCATACATATAACAATTCAGTGACGGACGAACCGTAAAACAGTTCGGATAGCTGTTCGGGTTTTTTGTTTTCCTTTCACCGTCTTTATCGATATACCAGTCATGATTTCCACCGAAAGGCTGAGGTTGCGTTTGATAATCATCGAGGTTAAAGGCTTGCGGATAGACCAGCGGCTTGCTTTTCAAGCCTTCCTTGAAAGCTGCCTGCCACCCTTTGCCATCCGTAAAGTACCGCCGCCAGCGTTCTTCACCCTTATAGGGTTCCTCCTTGTTCAACTCCGCGGTGTAGTCAGAAAAACTGCCTTCAGAAGCAATCAAACCAAGCGTGGTTGAGATCGTGAACTCATTGGCATCGTACATATCGAGGCACTTGTAGAGACCGTGCGTCGTTGTCTGAGGAGCATTTACTCCGAAGATCAGATCCCAGATTTCCTGATGACGTTCCATGGATGGAAGCAATCGGTCCCGCCATTGAGCGTCGGGGTGTATTTTCAGCATCGCTTCAGATGCATCAATCATCCAACTTGTATAATGATGGCTTTGCGGACGAGGTAATGTTGAGAGCCAACAATTATTTTGATACTGCATTTCACGAGAGGGTGGACCACTGAGCCAATATTCAGCATACGACTTCAGATACCGCGGATCTCGCATCCACCGAAGATCATAGAACTGGTGTCCTGCAGGAGCAGGGATGGCACCACTGTTTGATGCCCAGCCAGGAAACCCTGGAAACTCCGTGAAGACAAAATAGTTTTTCTTATTCTCTTCCCATTCCTTGAGATGCTTTGTGATCATCCACCAGCGATAGTTGAAGACCTCAGTGTAATCTTCGTGTGAGCAGAGAAATTTCGGAATCGATTCTTGCAAAAAAGGCTTATTGTTTTGCTTATTAAGCCAGCCATCGAACTCAGGCCGATTTCCATTGAGGTGGGAATAGCCATTGAACTCATCGACGTCATCATCAAGGGTGTCCTTCGCTAATGTCTTGATACGTTGAAGCTCTTTGTCAGGATCATCACTTTCAGCTTCAACATCCTTTTGGGCTGGGGCATGAAACCGGCACCCCAACACTCCCCCAGAAAGCTCGTCGTGGAGCTGAACTTCGACACGGATTTTCTTGGTATGAATCGGCCGTACGCACGTCACGTAATTGTATTGATCTCTCTCAACACCAGGATCCTGCTCCCGCACATTGACTTCACTCCATGCATTATCGATCCATGCCAGAACTCGCCACGACCGAGGGAGAACCTCTTTTCGTTCATTCCTGAATGACGCAGCAGCCTGTGCTTCGTCAAACCAATACACTCCTACAGTTTTTATTTCCTGTGATTCCTCAAACTCATACTCGAACCACTCTGTGCTACCCTTGTTCGGATGGAAACTGAGATGAGAAATTCTGATATCAGAAGAAGTCTTTGGTTCCCAACTATCAATCAGAGATCTACCATTGGATCCTTTCACCGAACTTCGCACAGTCGGCAAATCACGGTCTTCCGGAAAAGGTTTCGCATGCACCCGATTGGCAAATTTTTGCCAGTTATCATTCATCGCTGAAACAATGTCTGGATGCTGATCAGAAACATCGTGCGTCTCACTCCGATCATTCGAGAGGTCGTATAGCTCCCATTCAATTGGAGACGCACGGTCATTATCGGTAACGATCTTCCAGTTCCCTTTCCGTGCCGCCGAATGTGTTTCATGTTGCCAAAACAGTGACCGATCAGGCATCGATTTTTCAGGATCAACAAGATAGGGAAGCATGCTGATTCCCTCTAATGCCACGCGTTTCTTGTCTTGATAATGATCTGGGTACTCAATACCTGCCACTTCCAGAAGGGTTGGCATTATGTCAATGAAATGAAAGTATGGGTGACTGATAATTTTGTTCTTTGACTTCAGGCCTTTGGGCCAATGTGCAATGAACGGTGAAGCTATTCCCCCTTCATGAACAAACTTTTTGAATTTTCGAAATGGGGTGTTTGAGTAAGACGCCCACCCTTGCCCCTGAGAGGTTGCCCAGCCGCTGAACTTCTTCCAGGAGTCGTAGTTGTCTTTTTGGTAGCCAACACCACCGAGTTTGTCCTTGACTGCCCATGCGTCTCTTTCTTTTTCCCCATCAGGAATAAATTTCCCTTTATCGAATTTTCCTGCCGTGTAGTCATACATTCCTCCCTTAAAATGGGTTCCAAATACTCCCATTTCACCCGAGCAGCCATTATCCGACACAAAGAGAATGAGGGTGTTCTCATAAGCCCCCTGAGCTTTGAGCAACTGCACGATTCGCCCAATGTTATCGTCCATCGAAGTTATTTGAGCGTTATAAATGCTACGGCGGAACAGAGTCTCTTTTTTCACATCGTCCGGAAGATCATTCCACGCTGGCAAATGAACGAGTGTTGTTCCGGTCTGAAGGCCAGGCATGACTGACTGATTATGAAATGAGTCCACAATAGGAAGCTTCTGTTGCTGAGGAACGACACCAAGTTCCTTCTGCCTGACCAGTTTTCTCTGTCGCATATTATCCCACCCGCTGCCCCATGCTGCGAGCCACTCGGTATCCTCAAACTTCGCTTCATACTCGGCAATGATTTCATCAGGGGCTTCAAGGGGGAAATGTGGGGCGTTATATGCCAAGTAGAGAAAAAAAGGTTTTTTCTCTACAGCGAGAGCGTCTTCCATGTATTCAATTGCAACATCCGTGAAGAAGTCTGTCGTATAGAAATCCTGATCTGGCCTGTAAGGGTTTTTTAGATTTGTTTTTTCGTTATCTCCTTTGATAAGAATTTTGCCATCGCGGTAGATGTCACAGCCTGCCAAAACCTTCCAGTAACTATCGATATGCGTTCGCACAACAGTCGATCGATCAAAGCCACGAGTCTCTGGAAGGGAGTGTGCCGGTGGGTCATTGTGTGCAGCAACATGCCACTTTCCACTCACAAACGTTGCGTATCCAGCAGCCTTAAGGGATTCACCAAGGGTAAGGCACTTTTTATTCAGTGAACCCTGATACCCTTCACCCCAATCTCTATAGACCATGTGGCCTACGCCCGCTTGATGCTGGTAGAGACCGGTCAGCAAACTCGCACGCGAAGGACAGCATCGAGCTGTGCTGTACATCTGAGTACACCGAAGACCGTTTTCAGCGAGTGAGTCGAGCGTTGGAGTTGTAATCTCTCCACCAAAGCACCCCAGGTCAGAATACCCAAGATCGTCCGCCAAAATCACAATAATATTTGGCTGCTCCTGAGACATCGCATCTGAGCAGACCGTCGCGAAAAGAAGAATCGCCGCCACGAATGATCGTAGTGTAAAACACATAAATATCGTCCGATTCTATATTGAAAAAATAAAACCCGGATTCAGTCTACCCGGTAAAGTGAGAAACAGAATGAGACGATCCGTACGCGTGTTGAGACATATTGTCAGCCAAGAAATGGGCTTCTGACACGTGCCACAACAGAAATTTCAACGCAAGCAACAAAAATCGATCATCAAAAGCAGTTGCACTGTTAAGAAAAGCTGCTCTCACCAAAACCTCTGAGTGCTTCACCTTCAAAAAACCTGTAGGATTTTGTGAGTTCTCAAAGGTCATCATGCTCATGAATTTTCACATACCTCATTCGCACATCACAGCGGCACTCCTTCTGATTGCATGTGGCAATCATTCCGTTTTCGCAATGGATGACATCTCTTCTGAGTTGTCTGCCAAAAGTGATGCCACAACCCGGCCAACAAAACCTAATATTCTGATCATGATGGCAGATGACATGGGGATCGGTGACACCAGTGCGTATTTGAAGGTGCAACTATCTCCCGAAAGCCCTCCTATCACAAAAACATTACACACACCGAACCTGAAGCGATTCACAAAATCAGCGATTGTGTTCACCGACGGCTATGCACCAGCCTC
Source organism: Pirellulales bacterium (assembly GCA_039831725.1). Classification (GTDB taxonomy): domain Bacteria; phylum Planctomycetota; class Planctomycetia; order Pirellulales; family UBA1268; genus UBA1268. The sequence continues at coordinate 157 of JBDOMQ010000363.1, read as the reverse complement.
TATGTGCAGTGCAACGCGGTACTCTCTACTTACTGGTCGTTTCGCCCATCGGTCATATCTTAAGTATCAAGGATGGCTCCCTCACGGCCCCAACACGCCAATGATCCAAAAGGGGCTGACTACGTTGCCCGAAATGTTACAGTCAAACGGATATCAC
>JBDOMQ010000419.1:19368-25797 GCA_039831725.1 Pirellulales bacterium | reverse complement strand
CAAACTCAACTGGGGCACCGCTAGGAACAGTTACTGGTACGGTGCTTCTTGATGGTAGACCTCTGTCGAATGCGACCGTTGAATTTACACCATACGAGGGATCTGCCTCGTATGGCATCACAAACAGCAAAGGATATTACACGCTCTTCTATCTTCCAGCTTCTCCCGGTGCGGTTATTGGTTCAAACGTGGTTCGAATTACGACATATGATTGGCAAACCACAGACCGTGGAGAAAAAGTTGAGGTGCCAGAAAGGGTACCTGCTCGCTATAACCGAAACTCCACTCTCACGGCGAATGTGACATCTGGCTCTCAAGTATTGGATTGGACCCTCACGTCACAGTAAAGCACCACGAGAGCCCATGACAATGCACACTGCGTTTCTCTCAATGAAAAATGAAAAAGGACTGCTGTTTGGAATTGCAACGGCGTGCCTTTGGTTTGTCTATGGAACAGTGTGGCTGGCAGATCTTTCTCAGCCAGTTTGGGCAGCTTTTTGCTTCTCGTGGTTATTTTTCTCCATATTGTGGCTTTCTTTTGGTGTTGTTCGCCATGCTGACGCATTGGCGATACGTCTTGGCGAGCCCTACGGCACAATTGTACTTACACTCGCTGTGATTGGGATCGAGGTAGCGATGATTGCAGCGGTGAGCCTAACCGGCAAAACGCACCCGGGACTCGCCCGAGACACCATGTTCTCAGTCGTTATGATCGTGCTTACTGGCATGTTGGGCGGTACGCTGCTCGCCGGTGGACTACGCCACCATCGACAGGAATACAACTTGTCCGGTGCGAATGCCTACCTTGGTGTGCTTGTCCCGCTTGCTGTACTCACGCTCATTGTGCCCCGGTTTACGCAGTCGGCACCAGGTGGGAACGTCTCCCCGTTACAGGCGGTTTTCCTACTCGTAACCTCCGCCGGGCTTTATGTCATTTTTCTGCTTGTGCAAACGGGCAGCCAGGCCGCTTATTTTCTGTCCCCGACGACTAGTACCCAGCAGCACGAAGAGCCGCCGTATTCCACATATATTCACGCAACGCTTCTCATAATCAGTATGATTCCTGTGGTTTTTCTTGCAAAAAACCTCGGCAAACTCGTGGATCATGGTATCCATACGCTCAATGCCCCTCCCGCACTCGGCGGCTTCCTTGTAGCCATCCTTGTTCTTTCACCCGAAGGGCTCAGTGCGTTGCGAGCTGCCCTCAGTAACAGGCTGCAAAGGACAATAAACATTCTGCTTGGTTCAGCAACGAGTACTATAGGCATGACTGTCCCTGTGGTGTTAGCTATTGGTTTCTTCTCAGGACGAACGCTTGAACTAGGGCTTGAGCCGAGTGACATTGCGATGCTTACGCTTACCCTACTGACAAGCGTGATCACACTCGGCACTGGCAAAACGACTCTGCTTCAGGGAGTTGTTCACCTCATTCTTTTCGCTGCCTATGTCATGCTGATTTTTGATGGCTAACTTTTCAACCGTCTTGCAGCTTATTTCTGTGCTCGAATACCAATGTTGTCTATGGTCAGTCAATTCTTTTTCGGTGCGCTCGACAGGATAGCAAGTGGGTCACCGACGCCAATTCGCGTACAGCCCATCTTCAAGTAAGTCACGCAGTCATCCCATGTCCGAATACCACCGCTCGCTTTCACACCGATCCGGCCATCAACGGTATTGAGCATGGTCTTGACCACTTCGGGTGTCGCCCCCTGTGAGCCAAAGCCAGTCGATGTTTTTACAAACATTGCTCCTGCAGATTCCGCGAGTTGGCAGGCATGAATGATTTCATCTTCAGTCAAGTAGCAGGTCTCAAGAATGACCTTGACTGCAACCTCTGAGGCTCGGACTTCATCGACAACTGCAGCAATATCGTCATAAACTGTCGTGTGTTCGCCATCTCTCAAGGCATGTAAGGCCAGTACCATATCAACTTCTCTGGCTCCGTTGTCTCTCGCGACCCGTGCCTCATGCACCTTGACAGCTGTTGTGTTCGCCCCATGTGGAAACCCGACGACACTTGCAACAACCGTTGTTTGGTCTCGTAATAAGCTCACTGCACGAGAGACGGCGACTGGTTGGACGCACAAACACCCTATTGCAAACTCACCGCACACTGCAGCTGCAGAATCAATGTCCCGAGAGGTCTGATCTGGCTTTAAGACAGCAAAATCGAGGACTGCTGCAACCTCTGCCACAGAAAACTCATCCATCACGGTCTTCCTTTCCGGCGTGCTTTAATCGCCTGTCGGATCTGAATAACCAACCACCCCGAGCACACACCAAAGACGATACCCACGCAGTCTGCGACCCAATCCAGAAGCTCTGCCTGCCTGGAAAACATGGGTTGAGTGAGTTCGTCGATTGCCCCGAATGTTGCCAGTATGGCAACAAGCAAAACAACATTTTTCAGCACGAGTCGGTTCGTGAAATAAAGAACACTCATGGCAAGGATTGATTGGCATCCGTAGGCCACAAGGTGCAACCATTTATCTACACCTGGGCCACGTACTAACTGGGGTACACGTGGAAGATGCGTCGCCACGACAAGAGAGACACTGTAAAGCACAAACACAAACAGCAATGTGAATACGAGTAATCGCCTCTTGGATTGAACAGGTAAATCGACCGTCATATTGCGAATGGTTGTTTCTCTATGTGGCGAAATCAGAGAATCAGGTTCTCTTCGCGTGCGGGTGCGATATTCTCATGACACACCATAGCATCTCATCATTATATGGTTGAAACTAGCGTGTCCGTGGGCTTGAATCAACGAAGTTCGGTCGGAGCCGCCACCTGCCTTGAGCCAAGATCCGAAGAATACCGAGTAGCGCACCATTCTCGTCAAGAGCAGCCACCGCATCGCTGGTCGCGCCTTCATGGCCCGGAAGGAGCCCGCCCCGGGCGACGTGTTCTATCTCGCTCACCGAAAGTGTTCGTGTGTGAAGGTGCGGAAGAGCAGAGGCAGGTGGGTGGAGTGCCGCTTCAATGAATTGCTTTCCCGTATCATCTTGCGTAATTCCAGAAAGTGGTACTGCTGCGTCAAGTACATACGGCCCCACAGCCGTGCGCACAAGCGTTTCCATAACAGCGCAGGTACCAACTGACTTGGCTAAGTCCCGTCCTAGGGCTCGTACAAACGTGCCACTCGAACAGACAACTGACAACTCGAGCCTTGGCCATTCATACGCAGTGATTTCTAACTGACTGATGTGAATTTCCTTTGGCTGCAAGACCACCTCTTTTCCAAGGCGAGCCAACTTATATGCCCTTTTGCCGGCAACCCTTTTTGCTGAGTACGAACAGGGAATCTGAAGAATAGTTCCACGTTGGCTATCCAATGCTTTCTCAACCTCGTTGAGTGTGGGGCGGTACGGCTGCGGTTCCAAAGTCACGCTGGTTTCGAAGTCATCCGATGGGCTTGAGCGGCCGAGGAGAAAAGAAACGGTATACGCTTTCTCCTGTTGGTGTATGAAGTCAACCAGCTTTCGGGCATTCCCAGCACAAATAACGACGACGCCACTCGCTAACGGATCCAGTGTTCCGGCATGTCCGACCGCTTTAGTTCCCAGCGTATGAGACACCGCGTCAACCACCCTTCTGGACGTGACACCTGGCGGCTTATTAATCGCGAGTACACCATGCACGGCAGATTGATTCATATATTCTCTGGAAGCAAAACAATTGGGAACGCGTACAGATTCGCAACATGAACGGCCGCCGCATCTCGTAACCGAAGGTGCTTGCGGATTTCCTGCGGATTTGAAACAGCATTGGCTACAAGCCTTTCAAATTTTTCATCAACCAGGGCACCAGTCGCTAACTCATCGGATCTTGCATGCCCTAGCGGGAAGATACATCGCCCACCGTCGAGTATGCCAAATTCGTTATGATGTATTGAAACACTAGCCGGAATACCTTCTGGGTACAATGAATCGTAATCTGGGCCACCGTGGACAATGCGTATCTTCTCGATTATTTGCTTTATGCGCTCATCGGCTATGGCGTCATCGGAATAATCGTCTGGTAATAGCATGACCTCCGACCACCCACACCTTTTGTTTCCAGTTGCGTAGCTGAATGCAGCTTTTTGAATTGTTTTTGCAATTATGTATGGCAATGAGTGGTCTGCCGATTGTCGTGTTTTCGGTGTTCTCTTTGCAGGATCAGCAATAATCGAAAACGCTGGTTCGTAGATGGTCACAACAATTGAAGTAATCGAATCAATGGCGGCGACTGCCTCTGGTGTAGCTCCAAGAAGATCAATAAGAGACTGAATAGCTCCAGCTGACTGATGTTCATACAAGCCGAGTTTGAAGTGCATAGAATGAATAGCAAACGCATCGCCGGATTCACCAAGTTCGAGATCAAACGGGCTCATTCCGTCGGGGGACGGCTCGTTTAAACGGTAGATGGCACGTGGGTTCCGAAAAATATCCCGTGGGCCCTGGAACCCATCGATCGCTCGGTGAGCAGCGAGTACTGCTGTCTCTGCCGCGAACGCAGCTGATGAACCTTTGCTGTCTGAGAGTTGGTCACCGGAACGAATTGCTCTGAAAGGTACATACTGTGAGACGACCAGACCAATCGCAGATTCGATCTGCGAAACGGTACCGCCTAACGCAGCAGTGAACGCAGCTGCGCTGGCAACAGCTCCATGATGGACGTGATCAATGGCGTAGGAATGAAGTGGAAATACTTCTGCGAGCCTTCCCCGGATCTCATCAATGAGTAACATCACCCGAAGTGCGGTATTTCCATCGAGTCCAGCCTCGCGACTAGCTGCAATGGCTACGGGATAAAAATCATTGTGCCCAAACTCTCCGGCTGTTCTGCCAGCATCCTTATCAAAGCCAAAATTTGTCCCATTAGAATCCCATTCCCGCACTGCAGCTACATTCGCTGCTACGCTTCGTGCTGTGTCAACGTTTGTCGAATCACCAAAGCAGATCCCTCCAATGTCTTGTGCTGGCGACCGTGTCTTGAGAGCTTCACGCCGAAGCACCGTGCATGCATTCGCCCTTTGATGGATGGCCGAGATTGCGCACCCAACACTATCCAGATGAAACCGTTCTATGAGTTCGATTGTTGCTGTGGACACACTCTGCGGATTAAACAGAAAGTCTTGACAATATTCGCCGAGGCCAACTGCCTGATTCGACGTTGCAGAGAGTAATCTTTTTCTTCCATTCAATGGTAATTACCTTCTTTCTCCGCTCCTCGAGGAGGTTATCCGAGGGATTTCGTCAAAACATACGGGAACCGGTTCTACACCAATCCATACGAAGATAGACTAGACAATCATGGAACCACAGCAACTCGGTCCTTATGTTCTCAGTAAACGTCTTGGGAGAGGCGGTATGGGAGCGGTTTATGAGGCTCAACATCAGGAGACGGGCGATCGTGTTGCCGTGAAGGTCCTTGCGTCCCACCTTGCTGATGATCTCGGCCTGAAGGAACGCTTCGAAGCAGAAATACAGACACTGAAACCCCTTCGGTGCGCTGGGATAGTCCAACTCATCGCCTATGGTGAGGATGAGGGACAACCATATTTCGCGATGGAACTGGTTCATGGGCAAAGCCTTGAGCGGCTTATCCGTGGTGGTCTCACATTTTCTGTTGAAGAAGTCATTGCCCTTTCAATCGAGATAGCCCGGTCATTGAAGGTCGCACACGATCATGGAATTATCCACCGAGACCTTAAACCGGCAAACCTTCTTATCCCTGACAATGCGAGCCAAGCTAATGCAGGTGTGAAACTTGCCGATTTTGGTATCGCAAAACTTTTTGGCGCAGCGAGCCAAACGGCCCACGGAAGTATTGTTGGAACTGCCGAATACATGGCACCTGAACAGGCAGCCGGCAGGCCGCTCGATGCCCGTGCAGACCTCTACACACTCGGACTGGTCATGTTCACCATGATCTGCGGGAAGCCACCATTCCGTGGATCTCAATTAACTGAGGTCATTACCAAACAACTCCGCGAAACCGCACCCCGGGTAAGCAGTTTTCACCATGGCATCCCCAAAGAACTCGACACGCTGATTTCTGAACTGCTGGCCAAAGATCCTGCCAAGCGGCCGGCGAGCGCACTTGCAGTTGGCCGGCGGCTGACTGCCATACAAGATGCACTCTCCGCGACGGACCACCCAGTGGAAGACGGACGTAGTGATGGGCAGCCATCTCTTATTATTCGAACTGAGACAGACCCAACGGCTCCCACCAACCATGACCGGTCATCTTCGCTTACCGAAGCAGTACCTAAGAATAACGCACCTCAGGCAAGCCCCTCGTCCATTGATTTACTTGCAGAGACAAAGGAAGGAACGCGCCATAACTCAGTTTCTGAGTCCGATAATAGTCTCGATGCAACGACAGAATTGCCAGTTGCCCGATATGAACCTAGCAGCGCTACAGGTGACCATGAATATA
>JBDOMQ010000419.1:0-19358 GCA_039831725.1 Pirellulales bacterium | reverse complement strand
ACGGCGGCCAACAAAACATGCGACGACCAACGCCAATAAAGGAACTTCATCTGACGCTGATGATGATACAAATCCAACGGTTGTCGACACAAAACCGTCCCGCCGGTTTGTGACGGTCGAGGAATTCGACCGAGCGGCTCACCAGTTAAATGCACAGCATCGCTGGAGGCGGATTCGGATAGATACCCTGGTCACGGCAGTCACCCTCCTACTGGTCCTGACAGCTGCATACTGGATCACCCGTCCACGAACAGCCAATCAGTTGTTTGAGACAATTGCTACGGAAACACAAAAGTCGGAGCCAGATCTACGACGCATTCGATCGGAGCTAGACCAGTTTCTGAAACGTTATCCTGAAGATGAGCGAGCTGGCATCGTTGCGTCATTTCAACAGCAACTGCGAATCACTATTCTTGAATCGCGAATGCGACGGAGGGTGCTCGGGACACGCGATGTCCCAGCGATTGAGCGAGATTATAGAGCTGCGTTAGCCCGGGAAACAGAAAGCCCATCAGCTGCTCTGTCGGCCATGCAGGCTTTAGCAACGGTGTATGCAAACAAGACGGCAGCCCCAAATGACTCGCTGTCAGCTGAAGACAAGGAGACATGGTTTGGCCTCATCGAGCGGCAGATTAAACGCCTTCAATCGAGTGCCGAGAAGGAACGAAATGAGGATGTCGAACGAGCTAAAAACGTCCTTAGCCAAGCATCGCAGGTATATGCCGAAGCGGTTAAAATGGTAGATGCCAAAGCGGCAGAACAACAAATCAATCAAAGCGGTCTTCTCTTGCAGAGTCTTATTGAGACATATGGCGACCGACCTCATACCAGCGACATTGTTGACACTGCAAAGAGTCTTTTAAAGACTATTAATAACTTCGAACAGGAAAAGCCTTTCACAGAAGGACAGGACAAATGACCGACTTTCTTGAACACAGCCACAAGGCTTTCAAGCGTGCCCGTCAACTTATTCCTGGTGGAGTGAATTCGCCTGCACGAGCATTCGGAGCAGTGGGCGGAGAACCGATTTTTTTCCGAGCAGGGCAGGGGGCCCATCTTACGGATATCGATGGCAACACCTATTTGGATTACATCGGATCATGGGGCCCAATGATACTCGGCCACCGCCATCCACGGGTCATCGCAGCCATTGAACAAGCCCTCTCCCGTGGCACAAGCTATGGGGCTCCAACCGAGGCTGAGAGCGGACTCGCCGAACAGATAATTGAGGCTGTGCCTAGCATTGAAAAAGTCCGTATGGTGAGTTCCGGAACCGAGGCAGCCATGAGTGCTGTGCGGCTTGCTCGGGGTGCTACAGGCCGCGAGGTCATCATAAAGTTTTCTGGCAACTACCATGGGCACGCTGACAGTCTCTTGGTAGCTGCAGGATCGGCGGCGGCGACTCTTGGGGTTCCGAATTCGCCCGGCGTAACAGTCGGGACGGCAAAAGATACTATTGTCCTTGAGTACAACGACACTGAGGCTCTTACCAAAACCTTTGAGGAACGAGGCGATACAATCGCAGCCCTACTTATGGAACCCGTAGTTGGTAACATGGGTCTTGTTGAACCCTCACGTGAATTTCTTCTAGCAGCACGAGCACTCACAGAGAAATATGGCACGGTCCTCGTATTCGATGAGGTCATGACGGGCTTTCGGCTGTCTTATGGTGGAGCGCAGGAACTGTACGGAGTCACTCCTGATATCACCACACTCGGGAAGATTGTTGGTGGTGGCCTTCCGCTTGGTGCCTACGGTGGACGGGCTGATATAATGGATCAGGTTTTACCGGCGGGCAAGGTTTTTCAGGCCGGTACTCTCTCGGGGAACCCCCTCGCCGTTGCGGCTGGAGCAGCGACCCTGGCGGAACTGAAAGATCATCCCCCATATGACGTACTTGAGCTTCATGGAAAACTTCTTGAGGAGGGTTTTCTGAATGCCGCCACCAAGGCTGCTATACCTTGCCAAATAGCCCGTGTGGGCAGCATGATGACTCTATTTTTTCAGGCGAATAGTTTTTCTGACGGTACCCGCCGTGTCACCGGATGGAAAACGGCCTCAAAAAGCAACACGGAGCACTACGCAAAGTTTTTTTGGGGCATGATTACGTATGGGATTTACCTGCCGTGTAGTCAGTTCGAGGCACTCTTTTTTTCATCCGTCCATACTGAAAAAGAAATTCATCAGACGGTAAAAGCAGCGGAACAAGTACTCTTGCAGTTGGCTTCAGAAGACTGACGCGACCGGCTAGAGTGAGAAGTCGACAACAATAGGTAGGTGATCGCTTGCAATACGGGCGAGGCTCGTCCGAACAACTCTCGCGCGGTTGAATGCTACCTCTCCGCGAAAAAATATTTTATCAAGACCTCCGACAGGGAGCCAGGAAGGAAAGCTTCGAAACTCTGATGGAGGCGAGGTGACCTGCTGGAACCCATGGCTTGCAAGAGATTTTTCAGCGAGTGTGTTTCTCCAATCATTAAAGTCACCAGCGATCACTGTCGGAATCGCTACGGAGGACTGAAAGAGTTGGTGGTCAAGAAGAGCCTCAACCTGCCAGTGGCGCTCTCTTTCATCAAGGCCAAGGTGCGTATTCACAAGATGAATGACGCCCTCTGGCGTCTCCACATGTACCAGTTGTGCACCGCGAGACTTCCTTATACCTCGTTTAAGAGATATGCGATGCGTGCTACCAACCGCCCACCTCGAAAGAATCAGGTTCCCATACGTGCCATTCGCGACAGGAACATTGGCCTGAAATATTGACTGAAGGCTAAGTGACTGACCAAGGAGCCTTGGCTGATCGTCAAAGCCACTTCGACTAACTAGTCGGTCAACTTCCTGGAGACACACGAGATCTGGACGTTCATGATCAATACAGTCGATTATTCGCTGCAGTGAGTATCGCCGATCCCGCCCACCGATACCTTTATGGATATTCCATGACAAGAGCCTCATGGGTAGTCACTGTCCTCTCACGTTATGATACTGAATCGTTGTCATGCCAAAGACTTCCAGGGGGGTTCTATACACGCACACTCAGCATTCTTAGAAAGATATCCAGTTGCTATCATATTCAAAGAAAAAAACTGAACTATTTAAGACCCTGTTGTTTCCAAGTGTGTAGTAAGAATGAGTAGTAAATATGGGCGAGGCCAGGCTCGTTGCGAGTACTTGTTCGGCCCGCACAAATTGTATGGCTTCTCGTCTAACACGAGTGCTTCTGACAGGTAAGGGTATCCAATAGGTCACTCTCAATAGGAGTCTTGCCATCTATAGTGTTTTTTTACAATTGAAACAACTTGGCAACTACAGTGTGTTAACGCTGACTATTTGCTCTAGCTTCTGTTGTGTCCCGTGTCTTGCATACGACCCTGCGGGTGTCCTCTTTGCTGTCGAGGAAACTCACACAATCGAGATCAAATCCTCACACGAGGACAGAATGATTCCGCTATTGATCTCATTGCCGGACAAACAAGGTCCTCTGTCAGTGATCCTCTTTAGCCACGGACTTGGCGGTTCACGGAATGGCTACGCGTACGTCCGAACGCACTGGACTCGGAGGGGATATGCGACAATATTCCTTCAGCATCCGGGTAGTGACGAATCGCTTCTTCAAGGTGTGACATCTAATCAAGCCCTGCGGCAACTACGGGGTGCTGCGACCCGAGAGAATATGAATCTTCGAGTGGATGACGTTACGGATGTCTTAGACGCCATATCCGTCTGGATGATCAATGAGGAAAACACTTTGTACGGGAGGTTGGACACAAATAAGATAGGAATGGCAGGTCATTCGATGGGGGCAAAAACGTCGCAGCTCATGATTGGCCAGCGGCGTTGGCTCAGCTCTACCAACGAAGATAAGCGGATACGAGCAGCTGTACTCATGAGTCCAAGCAGCCCGTCATTTCAGTCCGCCGCATCGGCATTTGGTGCGGTGACTACTCCCTGCCTCCTATTAACGGGAACCCGCGATAGCGTTCCATTTCGAAGCGACCAATCGATTGAGTCCAGACGGGCGGTCTTTCCTGTTCTTCCGGCTGGCAATGCATATGAACTCGTTTTGCATAATGCAAGACACTCTGCTTTTTCTGAGAAGCCGCTACCAAATGACCCACCACCTAACCCAAAGCACCATCGAGCTATCAAAGCGATCACAACCGGATTTTGGGATGCCTATTTGCAAGACAATTTCGAAGCTCAAACCTGGCTCAGAAACGGCGGACCGAAGGAGATACTTGAGCCACAGGACACCTGGCAGACAAAATAAAACCTTCACTGGTTTTGGGGAACGCTACCTACATCCTCTAGGCGATGCCTTCAGCCCGCATGGCTTCCCAATCTTCCTCAGACGGTTTTGCAATGGTTCCGCAGATGTAATCCCCAATAGGAAACGCCACATTAAAGTTTTTGTCTGGGTATTTGTGGTGTAGGAAATGATGACGGGCGCAGAATTTATATAACGACCAATTCGCGAAAAATCTCTTCGTCGGCTGATGCATTTCAAGGTGTATTTGATTCCATATTGTATGGTGAATCGCCACAACGAGCATAAACATGCCAGCACCCACGGGCGAAAAGAAGAACAGGATTATCGCAACCGGCAGGCCCTCAACGAGACCCTCCCAAAAATTTAACCGAATACCACGGTCTTCTCCCTTTGGCATCGGATCGTCATGGAACACTTTGCGATACTGTGTATGGTGTTCAACAGCATGGCTCGTGAATATTTTTCGACGCAGTTTGAGATTTTTGAGGAACGATAGCCGAGGTTGCTTGTGCATGAGTTTGCAGTGAATTTGATGCTCTATGAGAGACATCAAAACAACCATCGCCGCAAACCATCCTGCCAATGACAACACTTGAAGCAACATTTTTTTACAGTTCTATGGGTTGGTATGAAACAATACGTGGCACCGGCTCTGCTGTCCGGAAACACCACGGATGGGTTGTACCAACAGCAACAGACTGCCGTTAGATCAGTTTCATCGGCTATTTCTGGACTTTAACCTGAAACTTTCTTTTTTTGGGCGGTCGTTTTCCCGTAGCCCGCTGAATTTCAGGCCGCCTTTTTTTCCGGGAATCACGCCTCGCATTCGGTCTCTCACGGCGTTTTCGCCGTTTGTGCTTGCGGTCACCCCCGTCATCGTCCAAGCCGGTGTCTGTAGCATCCTGCTTCGGTAGCATTCGATGGAGTACAACTGCAGCGACATCCTCTGCAGAATGCCCTTCATTAAAAAGCTGCTGTAAAAGCTCTTTTTCTGTAGTGAAATTCGGTTTTTTCAGGTCAACACGAAATGATTCGAGGAGTTTTTCACCCTGCAAAGTGCGGATTGCAGATTGCGAAGGGAGAGCTTCAATGGTGAGTCTCGCTCCTGTAAAACGCTCAATTGCTGATACTGACCGCATGCCAGCCCCGGTAATGAGACTCAGCGCAAGACCTTTCTTGCCAGCTCGGCCAGTTCGTCCGATTCGGTGAACATAGTCTTCTGGGTCTTTTGGCAAGTCATAATTCACAACCACACCAAGCTCGTTCACATCGATTCCACGCGCTGCTACATCCGTCGCCACAAGATAATGAAAACGTGATTTTCTAAAGCCTGCCATGACGCGTTCTCGCTGAGCCTGCGCCATTCCACCGTGGAGCCGATCAACAACACAGCCATTGGTTGCTAAGTCTTCGGCAAGTTTTTCGACCATCTGCTGAGTGTTGCAAAAGATCACGCCGCTTTTCGCGTCGTAATACCGAAGTAACCGGAGAAGCGCATCAAACTTCATTTGATGCCGAACCTTAAACCCTTTCTCTGTGACAAGTGGTGCTTCCTGACCGATATCCTGTTTTACTGTGATGTATCTAGGTTGTGTGGAGAACTCTTCGACCAAAGCCTTAATTGAATGGCTGATCGTGGCAGAGAAGAAAATTGTCTGCCGTTCTGTTGAAGCCTTTTGAAGAATTTTTTCAACATCATCGCGGAAGCCCATATCAAGCATCCGATCAGCCTCATCCAATACCAGGGTTTTGATTGTTGAGAGGTCGATCGTGGACTGCTCAATATGGTCAAGCAGTCGCCCTGGGGTCGCAATAATAATCTGTGCACCACCGCGTATATCACGCAATTGGTCTCGAAATGATGCACCGCCGAAAATAATTGCTGTTTTCAGCTTTTTCTTATATTTCCCAAACTTATGGACTTCATTTCCAACCTGCTTCGCAAGCTCTCGAGTTGGCGTCAAGATGAGCGCTTGCGGCGTTTTCTGTTTTGTACTGATTTTTTCTACTATTGGGATGCAGAAGGCCGCTGTCTTACCAGAGCCTGTTTGCGACTGTCCAACGACGTCAAAGCCCTCTTGAATAACTGGTATGGCTTTTTCTTGAATTGGAGAAGGCAACGCAAAGCCGAGACACTGTACCGACGCCAGCATTTCTGGTGATAAATTGAGTTCCTGAAAACCAATTGATCCGGGCTCGAGACCAGGGATTCCTGAGACTGCGTGATTAATTTCTGTCATGTACATACCTTCGTCATGTGAAAAACCCAGAGATGCTTCCGGGGTCATAACGAAAGGGGTAGACACACCCGCCGGAGAATGAAGGCGGGCGGTACAGCTTCATCATGGAAAGCTGCAGTATAGAGGACTTCATCTCAAACCATCTCTCCCACAGTACATCAACTTAGAGGGAAACACAAATGCCGTGGCGGTTTGTTCAAAAGAATCTGGCGACCTTGGCAGTCAAGCCCGGCACAACCGGAAGACTTGACCAGCCTGGCTAATGGGACCTCACTTGAAGGGTGGTGCAGTTGTGAAACGGCTTTTTCCCGTACAAAATTGTCGATGAAACACCGTAAGCAGTGTAAGAATCTCCTGTTTTAAGTATTCTTGCGTTTGGTCATTCAAGTGATGGCACGAGGCGAGAACATGTGTGGGGAAATGAACCAGAAATATCAGAACTCCGGATTTAGTCGGAATCTAGCATGTTCTTTCGGGCTGAATACAAAACATTACGCTTCTCGCACCTATAACATTATGAACTTTGAGGGGAACTTTCATGACCACAAGTCGCCGTACATTTATTAACAATCTGACAACAATCTCTGCAGCCGCATATGCGCAACGCTACATCGAAGGCGCAGATTTCACAGATGCAACCACCACGAAGGAACCACTCGACAATGCAAACTTACCAGCAAAGAAAAGTGACCTTCTTTTTTCATGTAAATATAAAATGATCAAGGGTCAGAACCTGGAAAGCCGCCTCGAACTCTCGCGTACGGCAGGATTTGACGGCGTTGATTTCGACGATGCAGCAAGTGTCACACCTGATGAGTTACGGCGTGCAGTTGAAACAACGGGTGTATTCGTTCACAACGTAATTAATCATGCACACTGGAAGCAGCGTCTGACTAGCTCAAATGCCGAGGACCGCAAAACTGCGTCTTCGAATCTGCGGCACTGCATGGAAGTTTCACACGCAGCTGGTGGAAGTGCTGTGCTTATTGTCTTAGGACGTGCCACGGATGAACCGGACGCTGAAAAACGTGCTCGAGAGGAAATTCAACAGGTACTTCCCCTGGCAGCGAAACTAGGCCAACGAATACTCATTGAGAACGTGTGGAATGGCATGTTCTATGATCCGGATGGGCCTCGGAATCAATCAGCTCAGCCGTTTGCTGATTATATAGATAGTTTCTGCAGTCCCTGGGTGGGTGCCTATTTCGATTTAGGAAATCATGCCCGCTATGGTGATGTTGCTACCTGGGTTCGTCAGCTTGGTCCACGGATTGTGAAACTTGATATAAAAGGGTACTCCAATGAAAGAGCCGACCAGGATGGAGTAAGAAAAGGATTTGTAGACATCACTGATGGAGACATCGATTGGGAGTCGGTTCGTAAAGCCTTAGACGAAATTAACTTCACGGGTTGGGTCGCTGCAGAAGTCGGTGGTGGAGAGCTCTCTCGTCTTCGGGTTGTTCTCAAACAGATGAAACAGGCACTCCTCGGATAAGATGGTCACTAGGTTAAGCAGAAAGAATTTGTCATGACTAAATCAGAAATACAGACACATAATCGCCGTGGATTCATGTCAACAACAGCAGTTGCATCCCTCGCAGCTTCAACCATGGTCCATTCCGCTCGCGCAGCCAAAGCGTCCCCACGACCGCTACGATTAGCAGTGATTGGTTGTGGAGGCCGCGGCAACGGTGCAATTGATGACTCACTCACCATCAATAGTGGCGTAACACTCGCTGCGGCCGCAGACCTCCGATTGGAGAACTGTGAGAAGCTGTTTAAGACCATCTCAAAAAAGCATCCCGAAAAAGTAGATACACAAAGCACGAAGTTGTATTCAGGTCTTGATGGATATAAACAGATACTCGGTGATCCCGATATCGACCTTGTGCTTTTGACGACGTCGCCCGGGTTTCGACCTCTTATGCTGCAAGAGGCAGTACAGGCGGGCAAGCATGTTTTTGCGGAGAAGCCAGTATGTATTGATTCCGCAGGGTATCACTTGTGTCAGGCATCGCACGACTTAGCCGTTAAGAACAACACTGCAATCGTTACAGGCACCCAGTATCGTCGACAAGTGAACTACATTGCAGCGGTTGAGCAAATTCGAAATGGTGCCATTGGTGACATCATAAATGTGACAGCCCGTTACTGCACCAGCGGAATCTGGTACCGGCCGCGGAAAGAAAACATGAGTGACACGGAATACCAACTGACTAATTGGATGCATTTCATCTGGCTTAGTGGTGATCAAATTTGTGAGCAGGCGGTGCATAACATCGACACATTTAACTGGGTGATGGGAGCGAATCCTATTTCTGCGTATGCGTCCGGTGGCCGGTTCACTCGACCATCAGATAGTGAAATGTGGGACAGTATGTCGGTTGCCTACGAATACCCTGATGGCCGAACAGTGTCATTCATGTGTCGTCAGATACCAGGGTCACAGGGTCTCAATGACAATGTCATTTATGGTACGCAAGGGAGGTGTCAAATTGGTGCCGCCAACTCAGGCTCACGTATTTTTGATAGCCACGGCAAACAAGTCTGGGAGAAGAGCGGAAAGATAAAAGACGCGTACCGTGAAGAGCATCGAGTGCTTGTTGAATCAATACGAAACGAGACACCTGTTGTTGAACTGAAGCAAACTGCAGATAGCTCGATGGTAGGTGTACTGGGGCGGGTTTCGGCATACACCGGCAAAAAAGTAACTTGGGACTACATGACTACACAAAGCACGCTCGACTTATTCCCCACATCACTCACTTGGGGTGGCGCACTGCCGTCGAAGGGTTTTGCGATTCCTGGGAAAACAAAGCTGGTTTAGTAAAAAGCTTGTCTAGTAATTAGTTATCCGAAGCTCCAGTGGCGCCGGTGGTTTGGATTGCCGCACTTGCAAATAGTGGTGCGGCAATTGTGGCCTCGGACAACAGTATGTAGTCATCCGAAACTCGATGAATTCTATCAGCGAGATCATAGTTGAAACATCGCATGACAACTCTGAGATGGTGTGCTCTTTGGGCTTCAGCAGCAGTCTGAGCAGTCAGGCCAATCTCTAGATTGAGTGCATCATTCGAGGTGCATACAACTATCGCACGTGCTTTTGTAATTCCAGCTCGTTGTAGTATGGTCGTTTTTGTTGCATTTCCGGCAATAAGTGGACACTGGAGATTCAGTTCCTGGTGATCCTCATCAATCGCGGCAGGGTCGACCGCGACCACAGGCACGCCTTGTTGCAGTAGGTCACGTGTGATGGCTACTCCTACTTGGCCAAGACCACAAACAATAACATGGTCGCGCTTCTGCAATGCAAGAAACTCATTTCGCAACTCCATGGCCTTTCCAGAAACTATAAAGAGTGTCAGAAGCGAAGCTATAATGCCAATCAGCATAATGCCAGCAAACATAAGACCTATTCCAAAGAGCTTTAGCCACGCTGGTGCATGCTCGAGGTTAAAGTCCCCAAAGCCGACTGTTGTCACAATTGAGGTAGTGAAATAGGCGGCATCAATCCACGATAACTTGAGTGTTGTGCGAAAAACAATCACTGCAGAGACATAGACCAACAACAGGATTAAAGGTATAGCTAGAAATTCATAACGGACTCGCCTGCGTCCCGCCTGAATGGGCTTTGTGGGCTCTGAAACCTCTTTGGCAGTTGGCTGCAACGCCGCATCGACAAATGTACCGGCGGCAAGCACCGCTGGTGAAAGAACAGCTGTGATACCAAAATCCTGTTCTAGCCGTTTCGCCAGCTTTTGTTCCGCAAACCGCAGAACCACAATAATTTCTGGGTGGTCTCCGCGCACTTCAAGAGCCACCTCGAGGTTCGCTACATTGTTACTAGTCGTCAATAAAACAGCTGCCGCTGAGGATAAACCTGCCTTATTCCGCACCGACCCAATGCGAAAGTCTCCCTGCACAACTCGCGCACCCATACTCTCAGCCCGAACACAGCGATCTCCGGGACACTCGTCTGTTGTTATGACAGCAACAGACTTCCCTGCTTTGGTGAGTAGTTCAACGATACTCAACCCAAATCTTCCAAGCCCACATACAATGAAATGATTCTGTTCCATTTGGTGAAGCACAGAGCCTGTAGTGCATGCCGAAAAAAATACAGGATGCTTACGTTAACTCCGGTACCGCAAATTCCTTTCGGTACAACCGTTTGTAGAACTCGTTGGCTTTGTCTGTATCAGTTCCTTGGAACTTCCCAGTTTTCGAGTCGACCTCAAGTACTTCACTAACCTGAATTTCTTTAGAGTCCAGGCTAACACCATGGGGGGCGAGGATTGCACCTAGCCGTTCCGCTTGAGCTTTCATTGATGGCAGGCCATTCGTCACCAAACTTGCATTGTATTTCTTACTCGCTCGAAACGCACTGTTAGCAAGGTTGCACCAAGCCGTTGAATCATTTCCAACGACAATATCGGCATTTAAAATAGTACTGTCACGCTTTCGCACTGCATCAATAAAGTTTTGTTGATGTGACAAGTTGCCACTATTGCCCTTAAATGAACGTATCTCTTTACCGTCCATTCCAAAGGCTGCACCGCGACCACGGCGACCCTCGTAGTGTCCTTCGGAACACTGGACGATGTATCCACTCCCGGGACCCATATGCTTGGGGCTTTTCTTGCCATTCGGCTCTGCAGCGATGTTAGCAAGTTGTATTTGAACTGGCACAGAACCTGTTTCCATTGCAACCATTTGAACATTTGGCGTGGCACCAGCATCGTCCCAGACCACGCGGCCACCGATACTCTGAATTCGTGTAGGAACTTTTACGGTGTCACGAAACACAACATTTCGAACATCATCGAGAATGTGTATGCCCCAATTCCCCATCTCGCCAGAACCCGTATTCCAATCCCAATGCCAATCGTACTGAAGCTTATCCCGAAAGATTGGTTCATCGACTGCTGGACCAAGCCAAAGATCATAGTTTACACCCTGCGGTATAGGCAGGGGTGTTGGCCGCTTGCCAATTGATGACCGAACGCCAACACGATTTACCTGCACCGAAACGATATCGCCAAGTACTTTTTCCTTATGAAGAAATTCCTTGATCTCAGACTGCATAGGATCTGAACGCTGTTGCGTTCCAAGCTGACAAATTTTCTTGTATTTTGCTGCTGCTGCGACGGTTTGCTCACCTTCCCATTGACTGTGCGAGAGTGGTTTCTCGACGTAGACGTCCTTGCCCGCTTCCATGGCCCAAATTGCTGCAAGGCAGTGCCAATGATTGCAGGTTGCAATCACAACCGCGTCTATAGATTTGTCCTGGATGAGATCACGTAGGTCGGTCCATGCGTGTGCTTTTGGGAACCGCTCTTGTGCTTGTGCGAGTCGTTCTGCATCCGGATCACAGAGGCCCCCAATGGTCACTCCAGACACTTTTGAGAAAGCGGACATCAAAATATTTCCGCGTCCACCACATCCAATGAAACCGAGGTTGATCTCATTGTTTGCGTTCGCAGACCACACGGGTTGAGCAGCGGTGGCAAGAGTAATACCGCCAGCCACACCCGTCTGAATGAATTGACGTCGAGTGGAATTAATCATGAATGGACCCTTTAATGTGAGTACGAAGTTTTCCCAGTGTCGTGCAGTCTACCGACAAGGAGATCTTGTTTCCCAAGTAAATTTAAATCTACAAACAAGCTCTCCAATTCACTACCAAAGAATTGAGAATCATACCTTTTCCTGTAAATTCTTGCAGCCACCGTCAATAAACGTGAGTGCTATCATCACAAGTCCCCATCTGACAAAAAAGGACACCTATTGGAGTTTCAATGCAAGGGAACGTTGTAGCTAAACAGGGTTTAAACCAAATGCAGACGAAGAATTCCCAGATCAAATATGCGAGGCAATTCGTAAGTGGCAATAACCCTTTGAGCCTGCTGAACTTTTAAGGGTACTTCCATGCCGAGAGCGCCTCGGCCACTTCATCAAGCCATCGTGTCACAGGTTTGTAGTCGGGCGACTCCCCCATCGTTGGGCAAATGCCGCCGCCCCCAGAGTGTTCATTCCATGAGTACATGATGACCGTCTGCGCCTCACAGTCCTCGGGGTGGGTTGCCACGAAATCAAGAACGGCTTCGACTCGGGCCTCAAGGTCGCCTTCCTTGGGCCACTGGAAGTGATGCAATTCTTTTACGGGTCGCCCCTTGCGATCGAAGGCGTGGGGCCACCGATAATGCATGCTCGGACAGGGAGGAATGAACGGGAGACCGCTGTTTAGATACTCTGTCTCAAGGGTCTTGAGAATCTCCTTCGTGGCCGCTGCATAGGTTGGCGCTTCGTCTCTTTTGGCAACCGCTCCCCCATAGGCTCCCTCATAGTCCATGAAGGCATCGTAGCCCTCTTCCTTTAGGGTTTCGGCGTGCATGAAACAATCTCTCGGCTCCATGCAACCAACGATGTAAGGATTCTTTAGACCCGCGGCGTCCACCCGCGCCCTGATATACTCCACGAATCCGGCGCCGGTCATATGCTCTTTGCCCTGGGCGACCTGGAGGGCCGCTCGGAATCTTTCGGGATGGTAGACGACGATTAAGGGTCGCCCATCCATCACCGTCTGCCAGTTCGGCATCGTGATGTACTCAATTGTCTCATCCATCATAGTGGCCACTTTGCTTCGTGTGTAGCGAATCGCTCTGTGACCATACAAGGCCCAGGTGAGCTTTACATTCTTGGCCTCTGGTATCGTGCTTGACAGGTGGCAGTCGAAATTGTTCCTGAGCTCCCAGCCATTGGAGAAAAGCTTCCGCGCTGGTCCGTGATACACGAAGAAATCAATTCCCGCGTTGTAGGCATAGCGAAGTTCCTGGTCCATGCTCTCCTGCAACAGTTGCTGGCTGAAAGGATGGTTGAACCACACGGGCCCCGCATTGGCGGAATGCTCGATCCAGTCGACGTCTTTGGTTAGCCGACAGAAGAAAGGCACCCGGTTATGCCATTGGGTGTCTCTCAAAAAGCCCGGTCCTCCCGGCAGATAACCGAGTTCCTTTTGTTGCGTTGCCCCCTTGCCAGAGAACATGTCCCATCGCTGTACACCGAGGAGTGGGCGATGCCGTAATTTCTGTATGGCTACGGGTTCCTCAGCCGACGCCTCGAGAATACCTCCAAGAGAATCACCGCCGGCGACTACCGCAAACGTCAACATCAAAACTTTACGCTTTAGCAACTGATCTGCTTTCCTCACTTGTGTTTTTTTGATTTTCAATCTTCTGTTCGACCATTGAACAGGCGAAGAGGTCGAAAATAGTTACCAGATGGGTGTTAGCCGGTTGAGTGTCTATGCAATTAGCAACAAGAGTGACCGAGAGTAGGTTACTGAGCGGGCTTGGGCGTGGGTAACAACTCGATTGGTTCATGCGTAACAACCGGTTTTTCACGCATCTTTGTTTGGTTTTCTTCCATGCCTGGAAACCGTGGTCCATCATCAAGCCTGGAGGGAACGGGTTCTTCAGCACCAACGAGAACACTTCTGGATTCTTTTTTAAGACGGACACCAGCTTGTTGTGGACGACCGGTATCGGTAGTTTGTATTCCAGCACGAAGCTCGGGAGACAGTTCTTTTTTTCCAGAATCAAAGACAGACTGTGTACCAGCATTTGAACGTGGTTTGGCTTGGTAGCCAGATTGAGTCATTGGCCGAGCAGTACTTTGACCAATTGGAAACTGCTGTGGCTGGCCACGACGTTTTCCAGATTCCAATTCTTCAACCGAGATGCCACGGCGGGCAAGCCGCCGAATAACCCCGGGTCGGAATGTGTTCTCTGGGGTGACAACGGGTAGTGCCCCAGAGGGAACTCCCACATTATAAGTCGGCTCTGGTTGCCTTTGACGATCACGCAGGTCTGTTCGTTCCGCACGGGTTGCACGCCTTGCGATGACTCGATCAGCCCACGGTCCTGCCATACTTGATGCACTTCCGCCGAGAGTGAGACACATCACGAAACAGCATGGGACACGCCAATTGGACACATCCATTTGGACAGTTCTATTTGTTCGTTTGATCATTTCGGAATCTCCACATGTGATCACAATCGAAGGCACCTAGCCGCCCATGATACTGCAGGAAACCTTTGACTGAACAGCGAGAGCGTTTCAGGCAGGGAATTCCCACGATGTATTCGTAAAAATGGCAATGTGAGCCATAGGGGCGGTTCTGTCCGTGGATCGCTGGCGGCATTCGCGTAATCTACGACTGCTCTGTATGATCTTCACAGACGCCGTTCCTCACAAGAAGTTTTGTGACTCACCGGCACGCTATTCCATTTCTTAAAGGTTTTCTGATGAGCGAAACACTCAGTGAATTCGAAGGGTGTACCCACCTGACACGTCTTTTTCGTCGCCGGGGTTATGTCATTGAACGAAACGTCATGTTTCGAGAGTATGGCGTCGAATTCCACATAGATGGATGGGATAAAAAGGCACGCGTTGGCTTTGAGTTTCTAACAAGTGAAGATGACGATCATGATGACCTCGACCTTGAAGAGTACAAAGCGCTGAGTGATGCTCAACAGCGTGGCGAACTCGCTGTCTTTATTATCGATGAAGTGGAGCCAGTGTCGACGGCGGCGCTTATTGAAGAGGCAAATGAATTCCTTGATGAAGTCGAATTGAATCGGCCCCTGCGAAAGGCCCGTACTGGCGCTCCGAAAAAAAAGAAGGTGAAGAAGAAGGCCGCCAAAAAAGCTTCCAAGAAAAAAGTGAAGGCTAAAACGAAAAAAACATCTGTAAAGAAAAAAACGGGGAAGAAAAAAGTTACAAAAAAGAAGGCTGCCAAGAAGAAACCTAAGGCTTCAAAGAAAGTCAAAAAATCAAAGGTTAAAAAGTCTTCGGCCAGTAAGGGCAAGAAAAAATCAAAGAAAAAAGCGAATAAGAAAAAACGCTAGGACATACTGTGTGAACTCGCGGCATTTATTGAATCAGGTTGCGTAGATGCCGTGAACTAACGCACGCCCCCCAGACAAATATATTTGAGTTCCTGATACTCATCGAGTCCGTATTTCCCGCCTTCGCGACCGACTCCTGAACTCTTCACACCACCGAATGGGGCAACGGCAGTAGAGAGCATGCCAGTATTTATCCCTACCATGCCACATTCAAGAGTTTCTGCCACACGAAAACATCTATTTATATCACGGCTGTAGAAATACGATGCCAGGCCGAACTCTGTGTGATTGGCGAGATGAATCACTTCTTCTTCGGTTTGGAATTTAAAAACCGGCGCAACGGGTCCAAAGATTTCCTCAGTGGCGAGTCGCATTTGTTGGTTTGCTGATGTGAGTACTGTTGGAGGGAAAAACCGGCCCTTTGTTGGGTCTGGATCCCCTCCAAAGGCAACCTGTGCACCACAAGCGACGGCATCAGCAACAATGCCCTGAACCTTCTCGTATGCCCGATCATCGATCAGCGGGCCAACCGAAACGCCAGGTTCTGAACCTTGACCAACTCGTAGTTGAGCGATAGCTTCGGTGAATGCCTTCACGAATTCATCGTGAACACCACTCTGTACAAAAAACCTGTTGGCGCACACACAGGTTTGTCCACTGTTACGGAATTTGGCCGCGATGGCGCCCTGTACGGCTTCTTCAATATCCGCATCTTCAAAGACGATAAACGAAGCATTCCCGCCTAGTTCAAGTGACACTTTCTTGACAGTCCCGGCCGCCTGTTGCGCGAGACTAATTCCCGCTGCTGTCGACCCGGTAAATGAAAGCGCACGTACAACCGGATTCTCACAGATCGCTGTTCCAATGTCCCGAGACGACTCAATGCTGCCGGTGATAATGTTTAGGACCCCGGGCTGCAGGCCTGAACGTTCTGCAAGCACGCCAAGCGCTAAGGCAGTTAGTGGGGTCTGCGGTGCCGGTTTGACAACCATCGTGCACCCTGCCGCGAGTGCCGCACCTACCTTTCGAAGAATCATCGCCGCAGGAAAATTCCACGGAGTAATGGCTGCAGCCACACCGATTGGCTGTCTAATAACCATCAATCGCTTGTCTTCCTGGTGGGGAGGAATGATATCTCCATACGCCCGCTTCGCTTCCTCGGCATACCACTCAAGAAAGGAGGCTGCATATGCCACTTCCCCTCGACTTTCGCTTAGGGGTTTTCCACATTCAGCAGTGATAAGCAATGCTAGGTCTTCTGTCGCATCGATGACCTGCCGATGCCATGCTTGCAACCGTTTACTTCGGACGTTCGCTGCCGTCGTGCGCCACTCAGCCAACGCAGATTCCGCTGCGGCAATGGCCTTCTGGGTATCCTCACCATTCATCTCAGGGACGGAACCAATTATTTCCGACGTCGCCGGGTTGGTTACGTCAACTCGAGATCCAGAGATACTCTCACACACTTTTCCGCCGATCAGTGCTCCAGACTGAAGCAACGACACATCAGTAAGCTCAAAATCCATCAGGGGGAACTCTTCTTAGTCAGGAGAAAACAGACTTCAACAATTCTACAAATACCGCGTACCGTGACGCATGGTTTGGCAGAGTATACTAGATAACCACGAAGCCTGAGGACGACGAGGAAGCCTGCGGACGACTAGAAATGTCACAACTTTTGGATTCGGCCTGGAGGCTATGGATTGAACTGTGGCCACACATACTGGCTGCGATACTTCTCGCTGCAAATATCGGTGTGTCAATTCATGCGCTTCTAACAAAACGAGATACACGGAGCACGATGGCCTGGGTGGGACTGGTCTGGCTCTCGCCTGGCTTTGGTGCCGTTGCCTATGCCATGTTTGGCGTGAATCGGATCCGCAGAAAGGCAACACGACTTCGAGCGGGTCTTCGGGAAGTTATCCATAAGGTGGAAACGGCAATGCCGTCGACAGAGCGACTGACAGATGTTATCGGTCCGGGAACAACTCCACTGCGATCGCTGGCCAGGCTCGTGGGCGAGGTCACGAAGCGTCCGTTGCTTGATGGGAACACAATTCAGCCGCTGTTTGGTGGCGATGAGGCCTACCCTTTAATGCTTGATGCAATTGACTCAGCCAAGCGAAGTATTGGAATGGCCTCCTACATTTTCGATAATGATCCTACCGGAAAACTCTTTATAGATGCTCTGTGTCGTGCAGTGGACAGAGGTGTTTCAGTACGGGTATTAATCGATGGCATCGGTTCACGATATAGCTTTCCCACAAGTGTGGGTCTCCTCCGTCAGAAAGGGGTGCCTGTATCACGGTTTATGCCCACAACAGTACCGCTGTATCTGCCCTATGCAAACTTGAGAAACCACAGGAAGATTCTCGTTGTTGATGGAAAACGGGGTTTTACCGGTGGACTCAATATCAGGAATGGATGCTGGCTCTCGAAGCATCCTGATCATGCCGTACAAGACATGCACTTTTCTCTGACGGGTCCCGTCGTCACACAACTGCTTGAAGTTTTCATTGAAGACTGGGCGTTTGCCTCTGGTGAGGCTCTGGGTAATCTCAGCGACGGGAACCCCAGTTCAGCATGGCAACCGAGCCTTGATTTCAGTGGCACGAGCATCGCTCGAGGCGTCCGATACGGCCCAGATGACCATGAAATCGGGAGAATAAAGTTAATTCTCATTGCCGCCCTGAGCGCTGCACGGCAGTCAGTGAAAATCATGACACCATATTTTTTGCCCGATGATGCGATTTGTCAGGCACTGGGGGTTGCGGCACTGCGCGGCGTGAAGGTCGACATTGTCCTCCCAGAACAGAACAATCTGGCATTAGTTGGTTGGGCATCAGATGCGCTCCTTTGGCAAGTGTTGAGTCGCGGTTGCAGTATCTGGATGTCACCACCTCCGTTTGACCACACAAAACTCATGGTTGTTGACTCCGCCTGGTGCCTTTTTGGAAGTGGTAATTGGGACGAGCGAAGCATGCGACTCAATTTTGAATTCAATGTCGAGAGCTACGATGAGTTGCTCGCACAGACGATGGATACCCACATAGCTCAGATTATCGGTCGATCTACCAAACGAACACTCGCAGACGTTGACGGCCGGTCTCTTCCTATACGCATACGCGATGGTATTGCGCGACTCTTTGCGCCCTATCTTTAGACCAGCCGTGAATGGAACGTGGCTGGGCTGCCCATCACAGCATCTGCTGCTAGGAAGAGTCTGTCTTTGATGGAGAAAATACGTCAATCCTGTGCCTGCCATTACCACGATGCGACCGAAGAGACAGTTCGTGCAAAGCCTGCCGTCCCACGGCACCAAGGTCGACGGTCCAATCGTTGACATACAATGCAACATGCTTCATGAGTACCGAATCGTCTTCCTCCTGTGCAAAGGCGCGCATCGTGGGCAATGGTTCTTCTGGGTTGGCAAGGCCAAAGAGCAGAGAGTCCCGAATGACGCCCTGTACACAGGCGATAACATCATCGCCCAGACACCGTTTTCCAATAATGCCACCCAGAGGAAGCGGGCATTGGGTTTCTGTTTCCCAGCGCGCACCTAAATCCTCGACGAGAAACAGACCAGAGGACTCCCATGTAAACCGACCCTCGTGGATACACACCCCAAACTCTGCCTGTCTTTCATGCAGACGTGGCATGATTTCCGAAAACACAACTTGCTCTACCCGTGTGACGTTTGGGTAAAACATGTCATACAGAAGTGTGGCGGTTGTATGCTCTCCCGGGCATAACGCAAGTTGATCATGTGTATTTGGAAAACTATCTCGCGTGCTTGAAAGCAGAAGTGGCCCAACACCAAAACCCAAGGCCGAGCCACTTGGCAACACAATGTAATGCTCAGCTAACAATATAGCGGCATGAAAACTTGCTTTCGCAATATCAAACTGGTGCTTAAAGAGACTCGCATTCAATTCTTGG
>JBDOMQ010000434.1:0-4627 GCA_039831725.1 Pirellulales bacterium | reverse complement strand
CTGATCCATGTCGAGGCAGGGCGGGTTGCAGCACGAATTAATACCACCATTGTTTTCCTAAAAGTTCTGACAATTCTGTGTCTCATTGTGTTCGGGTATTCAGTTGTTGGCTGGCCACTGGAAGCCACAGGAAAGCCGATAGAAATCCCACTCACAGGTGCAACCATCGGTGGATTCGCAATGGCGGTTGTTTGGGTCATGTTCAGTTACACAGGGTTTAATGAAGCGATTTATGTTGCATCAGAAGCTCGTGCGGGCCGCCGAACGGTACCACTGGCTCTGCTTGTGGGCACGCTGATTACAACGCTTCTCTATTTTGCAATCAACGATGTTTTTCTTCGTTCAGCACCAGTTGCTGATGTAGCTGGTCAATCACAGGTTGCAGCGGTTGCAGCTGCGGCTCTTGGTGGTGAAACTGCTGAGTGGTGGATGCGATTCATCATCGTCCTTTCGACCCTTTCCGCCGCCGCAGGAATGACAATGGCTGGTTCACGTGTCGCAACAGCAATGGCAGACGATGGATTTTTGCCCGGATGGCTACAAGGGCAGACTGGTCGAAGCAGGGCAGTTGTACTTCAAACAAGTCTCGCCTTGATCCTTGTCTATTTAACAACGTTGCGAGAGTTACTGGGCTCTCTTGGTGTGACACTTTCGTTGTGTTCAGCCATGACTGTAGGAACGCTCTTCTTGTCCAAGACGCAGTCCTGCGATGCATCTGAGGAATCAACACAGCCATCGCGGTTTGTATTGGCTGCTGCGGTGATTTACTGCACCGCGACACTTCTCTTTGCCGTACTGTATGGATGGCATGATCCATGGCAGTGTGGTGGAATTCTTGCCATTGTTGCCGTGGCAGTGGTGCTCTGGCCGTGCGTGAGATCCTCAGCACTCTCGCATGCTAATCATTCTCAACGCGACTAAGTATCACAATTAAAAACGTGGCGATTGGCCCCACAAGGAGTGAGATGAGACACCATGCCAGTCCACTCCGACCTTTTCCTTGCGCTAAGCCGGCATTAATAAGGGAAAGTGTTCCCCAGCCAACAAAAAAAGTTGAATCAAACAATTTTTGACCGTGACTTATGACTCAGAGTCCTGCCAAGCTGAGACGGGAACACAACTACAAAACAGATTCCTGTCGCCATGCACATTGTCGACTCGACCGACTGGAGGCCAGTATTTTCTTCGCTTTAAGTCAGCGACAGGAAAGACTGCTTCCTCTCGAGTATAAGGCCTTGTCCAGTCCTGGTCTGCAATACAACTTGCGGTGTGTGGCGCATTGATGACAGGGTTGTTATCTTGTGGCCACGTGCCTTCCTCGATGTGCCGAATCTCTTCACGAATTGCAATCATGGCTTCAATAAATCGATCAAGCTCATGGAGATCTTCACTCTCTGTTGGTTCAACCATCAGGGTGCCAGGAACTGGAAAACTCAATGTCGGTGCATGGAATCCGTAGTCAATCAGTCGTTTGGCAACATCTTCTGCAGTAATGCCACTTGTTTCCTTCAGTGGCCGAAGGTCCAGAATGCATTCATGGGCAATGCGTCCATGTGCCCCTGTATAGAGCGTGGGGTAATGATCTCGAAGCCGTACGCTGACATAATTGGCCGCCAAAATTGCAGCTTCTGTTGCGCGTCGTAACCCTGAGCTGCCCATCATGCGACAGTACATCCAACTAATTGGGAGAACCCCGGCATTTCCTAACGGTGCCGCAGAAATTGCGCCGACTCCACCGCCGGTTTGAATCCCACCGGTTTCGTGGCCTGGCAGAAAAGGCACGAGGTCTTCAACAACACAGACTGGCCCAACACCGGGCCCTCCACCACCGTGTGGAATACAAAATGTTTTGTGAAGATTGAGATGACTTACATCACCACCAAAGTGCCCGGGTTCGGCGGTTCCAACTAATGCATTCATGTTGGCACCATCGATGTACACCCGCCCACCATGATCATGGACAATGTCACAAAGATCCTTGATCTCAGATTCAAAGACGCCATGAGTGCTGGGGTACGTAATCATCACAGCAGCCAACTGATCAGTGAACTGCTCACACTTTTCCCGAAGTTCAACAAGGTCGACGTTTCCTTGGTCGTCACAGCCGGTGACAACGACTTTCATGCCGGCCATCTGTGCACTTGCAGGATTTGTTCCGTGAGCTGATGCTGGAATCAGGCAGATATTTCGGTGACCTTCTCCGCGAGCACGTTGCCAGGCCCGAATGACAAGGAGTCCGGCGTATTCTCCTTGGCTTCCAGCGTTCGGCTGAAGGCTGATGCCTGCATATCCAGTGGCTTCACCCAGCCATTTGCAGAGCTGATCCTGGAGGATTTGATATCCCTGAAGTTGGTGAGATGGTGCAAAGGGATGAATATCAGCAAACTCGGGCCAACTGATCGGAATCATTTCACTGGTTGCATTCAGCTTCATGGTGCAACTTCCCAATGGAATCATTGTTCGGTCGAGTGCAAGGTCACGATCAGCTAATTCACGAAGATAACGGAGCAACTGGGTCTCGCTGCGATGTGCATGAAAGACAGAGTGGGTGAGGAAGTCGCTTCCCCGAATGCAGGTTCCAGGAAGGAGTGACGAAGTAGATGTTTCCAAAATTTTCATATCTTCAACAGAATTTTCTGGCGGCGTGAAAACACCCCACAGATTTTTCACATCAGCATCACATGTCGTTTCGTCAAGACTGATGCCGATATGATTTGCATCAATCTTTCGGAGATTCATTCCAGCATCCTGTGCTCGCTTTATAAAGGAATCGGTTGCCTCACCAGTTCGGAGACACAGCGTGTCGAAGGCGTGTTGATTCGTTATTTCTATCCCCAACTTCTGCAGGCCGGTTGCGAGAAGCGCGGTCTTCTTCGCAATCCCCGCCGCAATTTTCTTGAGGCCTACGGGGCCATGATAGACAGCGTACATTGCGGCAACGACAGCGGGCAGAACCTGTGCTGTACAAATGTTTGAGGTCGCTTTTTCCCGACGGATGTGCTGTTCTCGAGTCTGCAAAGCCAGGCGATATGCTGGCCTTCCGGATTTATCAACGCTGACACCGACAAGTCGTCCCGGCAATGACCTCTTGAATGCGTCGCGGCAAGCAAAGTAGGCCGCATGTGGACCTCCGCAGCCCATAGGCATACCAAAGCGTTGCGTTGACCCTACAACAATATCCGCTCCCCATTCACCTGGTGGCGTGAGAAGTGTTAACGATAAAGGGTCTGCAGCAACACAAAGCAGCGCGTTGTGTTCGTGGACTCTATCTGCAAGGCCGTGCCAGTCCGGTATGTCACCTTCTGTGGTTGGGTACTGCACGAGGACACCAAAATACGTTTCCTCATCAACCATGTCAGCGACATTACCAATGATGAGGTCGATGCCCAGCGGCTCCGCTCGTGTTGCCAGAACTTCTAGTGTCTGTGGATGGCACCTTCGGTCGGCTATGAAAGTAGACTCCTGGCCTTTATGCATTCTGTGCGCTAATGTCATCGCTTCGGCAGCAGCCGTTGCTTCATCAAGAAGAGAAGCATTCGCGATAGGCATGCCAGAGAGGTCGCAAATCATTGTTTGAAATGCAAGCACGGCTTCCATACGGCCCTGAGAGATTTCTGCCTGGTACGGTGTGTAGGCGGTGTACCAGGCAGGATTCTCCAAAACATTTCGTTGGATAACCGCTGGAGTATGCGTGCCATAGTAACCCTGACCCAAGAAACTTTTGCAGACGCTGTTCTGCTGGGCCACTGCCTTCAGTTCTGCAAGCGCTTCTTGCTCTGAGACAGCCGATGGTAAATCCATCGCCGTTTGTCTCATGATGCTCGCTGGCACAATTTCTTCAATCAACGCATCTCGACTTTGTGCTCCGATGGCTTCAAGCATGAACAGCTCATCGGTTGGTGAAAGACCGATGTGTCGACCTACAAATTCAGGGTTGTCATCTGATGCAGCCGTTTTATTAGACACAGGTGCGCTGGATTGAGATGAAAGAGTGTGTGGAGAAGCTGTGCCAGAAGACATAGAAGGTTCCTTTCCTGACTGTGCGATGCGTAGCCGTCGCAGCTGACGTTGTGTTGTATCCGCCAGAGGAAACAATATGGCCGAAACCATACTGGGAACCCTGTTGTCCTTGGACCTGAGAGATTCACCCGTGAGCATCGGCTCGGGGTTTGCCCCTTCGGTGGACGCCGCCTTTTGCGTCGTCACTCTCCAACAGAATTATAAAATGTCAGTACTTTTGCCTGAGCGTTCAGCCTTCGGCGGTCTTTCGACTCTCTCCTGACCCAGTCAATCATAGGTTCTGACAGAAGAGGCGACAACATAGACCCCAAGAGTCCCATAACCAGTTGCCGGAAAATGAGGCAGGACAACCAATATCATTAGGATATTGATCACACACGCCGCACTAGTTCCCAGTCATTCTTTTCTGGTCTGGGTGAGCCGGAAACCATGGAAGAATCCCTTCAGGGTGAAGTGAAGAGATTCTTCATTAATGTTCCTCAGCTTCTTTACCAAGTTCTTGATCGATCAGAATAAGCCCGTGGCCGTCTCCGCCAACCAAGGAGAGTCGATCGTGAACATCATCAGCTTCAGCAGTATCAGCAATTTGTTGTGGAACAAACTGTGT
>JBDOMQ010000082.1:0-26187 GCA_039831725.1 Pirellulales bacterium | reverse complement strand
GGAGTGAGGACACTCGAGAAAAGTTGCTATCAATCTTTCGGCAGTCTGCACCTTCATTGAGTTCGCTACGAACTCAGATCAGCAATCTGGAAGAGCGACAACACGTTCTCACAAAAAAGTACTCGACCATGGTGATGAATACATCGTCTAAACCACGTGAGACATTTGTCTTAAACCGAGGACAATATGATGCACCAACAATACGCGTAACACCACGAACCCCAAAAATTCTTCCACCACTTGATCGCAGCGTCAGTGAAGAAAGACCGGCTGGTAAAGAGGAAGATTTAAAAGGCCGTCAGCCAACGCGTCTTGATCTTGCAGAATGGTTAACAGCCCCGAATCATCCCTTAACAGCACGCGTTGCAGTGAATCGAATCTGGGCACTGTTTTTTGAGACAGGAATCGTTTCGACGTCAGCCGATTTTGGGTCGCAGGGGGAATATCCGAGTCACCCTGACTTACTTGACTATCTGGCAACACGTTTTGTTAGTCATGGATGGAATCAAAAGGAACTGATTCAGATGATCGTCTCAAGCGCGACCTATAGACAGGAGTCGGTGACAACCGCTGAACAGTTAGCAGTTGATCCGGGTAACAGATTGCTTGGTCGAGGTCCTCGATTTCGGCTTCCTGCAGAATTTATCCGTGACCAGGCATTGGCCGTGAGTGGGCTTTTAGTACCACGTGTCGGTGGGCCGAGTGTCCATCCGTACCAGCCACATGGGCTTTGGAAAGAGATCAGTCACTTTGGAAGTACGCCGGCAACAAAACAGGTCTTTGTTCAAGACCACGGTGAAAAACTCTATCGCCGAAGTTTGTACACGATCGTGAAGCGGACAAGTCCACATCCTGCCATGGCAGCCTTTGATGCACCGAATCGTGAGATGTGTGTGGTCGATCGGAGTAAAACGAATACGCCCATGCAGGCACTTGTGACATTGAACGATCCTCAATTTGCTGAAGCAGCGCGTGTGTTTGCTAGTTCTATCTTGCAGGAACAAACAGCCAATGACGATCGGTCCCGTATCGAGCAAGCCTTCGAGCGCATAAGTTCGCGTCCACCAACGGGCCCTGAAGTCACAATGATTGCACAGCTCTTAGATGCCGAAAGAGCACGCTTTCAAAAGTCACCAATCGATGCAGAGCGTGTTATTGCTGTTGGTGAGTATCCTGTGACAGGCGCTCTCGATCCGGTGGAACAGGCTGCATGGACACAGATAGCAACGCTGTTACTTAATCTAAGCGAAGTTCTTACCAGACAATAGTCTTCATTACTCATTATGCATTCACTTCCTTTCGACATTGAACTGCGACGAGCTCAGCTGCTGACGCGTCGGTCACTCCTGGGCAGTTCTACAGTAAGCCTCGGTGCATTTGCACTGGGGAATCTTCTCACGAAAGAGAAGGCTGCCGCTGCCGTTGGAGAAACCAAGTCTGAGGGACTTCCTGGACTGCCACACTTTGCTCCAAAAGCCAAACGTGTGATCTATCTGTTTCAGTCTGGTGGCCCAAGCCATGTTGATCTATTCGATTATCACGAAGCCATGGACTCGTTGCATGGGACAGATCTTCCTGACTCTGTTCGTGGTGGGCAGCGATTAACTGGTATGACATCGCGTCAAACAAGTTTCCCTGTCGTCAAGCCGCTGTGGGGTGGTCGTCGTTGTGGTGAACATGGCACCTGGATGAGTGACATTGTGCCACACACACAGTCGATTGCTGACGATATTACAATCGTTCGTTCTTTATGGACCGAGGCGATCAATCATGATCCTGCAGTGACGTTTATTAACACCGGCTCACAGCAGATGGGGCATGCTTCTTTGGGTGCCTGGCTTAGTTACGGGCTCGGACGTGAGAGCGATGACTTTCCTGCCTATATGGTTCTACTGAGCCAAGGCAGCGGTAAAAATCCTGGACAGCCACTGTTTTCACGGCTCTGGGGTAGTGGGTATCTGCCTTCAAGCCATCAAGGGGTCATGTTACGGCCCGGTGCGAATCCTGTGCTCTATCTCAAGAACCCATCCGGAGTCTCACGAGATTCCCGACGCCAATTACTCGATACACTCGGCGACCTGAATCAAAAGCACGCCGCTGCGGCAGGTGATCCTGAAACGCTGGCTCGGATCGAGGCCTACGAAATGGCCTATCGCATGCAGACGTCAGTTCCTGATCTTACAAATGTTTCGGATGAGCCAGAATCAACATTTGAACTCTATGGTGACGACGCCCGACGCCCAGGTAGTTTTGCTGCGAACTGTCTGCTTGCACGGCGAATGGCTCAGCGTGGTGTACGGTTTATTCAATTGTTTCATCGTGGTTGGGATCAACATATTTCGATCAAGGATCAGTTGCCAAAACAATGCCGAGACGTCGATCAGGCGTCAGCGGCTTTGGTGCAAGACCTGAAACGACTGGGAATGCTGGATGATACGCTTGTAGTATGGGGTGGAGAGTTTGGCCGAACCGTGTACAGTCAGGGTTCCTTGGGGAGTCCATCAGCGGGCCGGGATCACCACGGCCGATGCTTTTCAAGCTGGATGGCGGGCGGCGGAATCAAAGCGGGGTACGATTACGGTCAGACGGACGATTTCGCGTACAACATCGTTGAAAACCCGGTTCACATCCGTGATCTCAATGCCACAATTCTGCATCAACTTGGTATTGATCACGAGCGCTTCACATTCAAATTTCGTGGCCTGTCTCAGCGGCTCACAGGTGTTGAAGAGGCACATGTTGTCAATGATATTTTGAGTTAATAAGGTAGGTAAGAGAATCTTTTTTTTACAACATCGGGAGTAGTATTATGGCCAGGAAACGAATGAGTCGAGTTATCAGTGTTATTGCATTGATAATCTGTGCAGCAGGCCATCTTTTCGGAGCAGATCAACCCAATGTGGTGGTCATCATTAGTGATGATCAGGCATGGACTGATTACGGATTCATGGGCCACCCTGTAATTCAGACACCGCATCTCGATGCACTCGCTGAGCATAGTCTGGTCATGGATAGAGGATATGTTGCGGCACCATTGTGTCGCCCATCACTCGCGTCAATGCTCACTGGTCGGTATCCATTTCAGCATGGCATAACAGGTAACGATGTTAATGGGTCTACAAATCGTGCAGCGTTGGATGTACCGTTGCGGGAATCGTTTCATAAATTTCCTACGTTTGTCAAAACACTTGTCGCTCATGGCTACCTTGCTCACCAATCTGGGAAATGGTGGGAAGGTTCATGGAAAGATGGTGGGTTTACCGATGGAATGACCCACGGTGATCCACAACGTAGAGGTCGACATGGTGATGCGGGGTTAACGATTGGCCGTGACGGAATGCAGCCAGTCACGCAATTCATCGACACGGCCGTCGCTGAAAAGAAGCCATTTCTATTGTGGTACGCACCCTTTTTGCCACACACACCACATAATCCACCACAACGCTTACTCAAGAAGTATCAGAAAGAGGGCCGGGCTCCGGACCTCGTAAAATACTATGCAATGTGTGAATGGTTTGATGAAACATGTGGAGAGTTACTCGATTACATTGACGAGAAGCATCTGACAGACAATACGATGGTGGTGTACATCTGTGATAACGGATGGGCAGCACCAAGTACCAATGCTGATGATCCAAATCAGAAACTATGGAAAGGCTATGCTCAGCGATCGAAAAGTTCACCCTATGAGAATGGGATACGGACTCCAATCATGATCTCGTGGCCCGGCAAAGTGCAGCCTGAACGATCAAAGCGTTTCGCCCATGCGATTGATCTCTTTCCCACAATTGCAGCGGCAGCAGATGTGGAAGTTCCTGCCGATCTTCCCGGAGTCAACCTTCTGGATGCAGAAAAGCGGAATGCTCGGAAGTGTGTTTTTGGTGTCTGTAATGCAACACATAACATGACTCTCGGTCATCCAGATGAAACGCTGCAGTATCTCTGGTGCGTCGATGGAGAATGGAAACTTCTTGTGCGATATAACGGATCGGATACAACAAAGTATCACAACCTTCATGTTTGGGATCAGGCTCCGGTCCGACTTTATAACGTAGCTGAAGACCCACACGAAAAGGATGAATGTTCAGCGGAACACCCTGATATCGTCGCGAGGCTCAAGCAAGAGATTGAAGACTGGCACAAGCCAGAGATCTCGGCAAAAGCAGATCAGGTGTCTCTTGGTAGTGACTGTTGTCTGGCAAGTGGACGCCAGGCATTCCTCATGAAGCCTGTAGGTGTCAACACGATCAAGTAGAAATAATTTTTGCTGCAATTTCTGCAACTAGTGATGGACTCGAAAATATCATAATGGTGTGTCTAATCCTATTGAAAATTACTTTCTAACCGAATGCTTGCTTTTATTTTCAAAACAGGAGTAGGGTAGGGAGTAGAGAGTTTGCAATAAGTAGCAGTTGCAGAACGACTCAGAAAGCGAGAGCCATCCCAGCTTGCCCCTGGGATGGCTTTTTTGTTTGAGGGCAGCAGCCTCTTATTTATATTGCGCATTCGAGAATCAAACATTCGTCATGTATTAAGGATAGATCACAGAGTGATGTTTGCAGGCTTTGTATTTGGTTTATAGTAGGTGCAGAACGTAGGTGATGGGCAGTGGCGAGCACCCCTTGGCTCGCTTCTGATACTCCGGCCTCTGCCGCGATGACATCTCCTGTTTGCGTCCATCCTATTGACGCAGCCTGCCTTCGTGCCTCTATCCCCACTACTCGCTGCGACTGACTTTTCGGATGCAACGGCCGAGAGGGCCTTGCGTGTCTCTTGTACCCAAAGGCCATTTCAACGCCAGTGTCTCGATGTGTGTGATAGCAGAACTTTGAATAGCTGTTCTTTTGTGCGGCGAGTAATGAAATGGCTGTTATGTGCATGAAGGACTTTTCCTTTCTGCTTCTTGTGAGAGAACGTCACCCCTGTTTAGTCAGATAGGGGCGGCGTTTTTTTGTGTGCGCTTTCTGGCTAATTGTTGACACAAGCCCATATTAAGGACCACTATCCTAGTGTTTCGCATTTCGGATAGTGCTTGTCTGTTGTGAACCAGGACATCTTGCATGGCGTATCGTTTGTAACTTCCGCAACAAATACCCTGCCGCGTGCTGCTCTGCCTTTCGCATACGCGGCGGGGTATTGTGCAAGCCAATAAATATGATGGCAGCTAGTTAACTCTTTTGTGTGGACCCGTCAGCAGGTTTTCATGGTTCTCCTGCTGGCGGGTTTTTAAAACGGTAGCGACTATGGATATAAAACTACTCGCCGTAATTGCATTCGAGGCCATCCTTGGATACGAGAGGACCAATGTTCCTGGTCAAGAAGCCGCTGAACTCTTCGAGGACATAAAAGCAGAGATGGATGAACAATCAAAGGATTCGGTCAGTTAATTGTCCGTCAGAAAACTACTATTTCCATTTTTTGTATACGTTGAGCAACAAAGGTTTAGAAGTTAGTAGCTTTCAGTCTTCTACTGTTCTTGTTGTATCGCCTCGTTGAATTCTTTTCCCAATTCGGTTTCGTATGGTATTGAGTACTGAATTCCAACAATGTCTTCGGCTGACCAAAGTGACAAAAAATCATTCGGTAGGTTCCATTTGATAGATCCGATGTCGTCGTTAGTCTGTTCACCTTCGCCGTACTTCGCAGTAAGTTTGCTTTTCAGATCACTATATTCCTCATCGCTAGACCAGTCCGCCCGTCGATTTGCTTCCATGTTGGTGGGGGTCCATTCACCATCCGATTGCGACTGTGCCGATAAGAATATGCTGACTAGTTGGTTTTTTAAAAATACAAAAGTGACCCCATACGGTAAGCCGTCTACTTCAGTCGTTCCTACTAAATAGTGGACTGCCTCTTCTTTTTTCTGTTCGGCCAACTGGCCTGGAAACTTACTCTTTACAACCGCAGTTGAGTCTTTCCATTCGTAATCTTCCTGTTTGTGAGTGTCTGCAATCACAGTTTTTGAGCAACCGCATGACAGGGCAATCAGAAAAACTAGCAAGTAACGCATGGTAAACCCTTCCCAAACTTTCAGGCATTGGAACAAATGAAATTGTCCACGTTCACTCAAAGCCTGTGTTTTACACTTTGGGTAGAGTGTTGGAAAGTTACGAGAATCACTTGTCGGATGCGCCGTAACGACCACTAACCATAACCCGCAAATCATGCGGTATAAATGGTGCAGCGACAACCACAAATTAGTTTCGGTTGTGTAGTCGTTTTCAATCACTCTCTGTGGTGGTCACAAGATCGGTGTGTTTGGGGACTATTGGTTGCGTGCTTTTTGGCAGGCTCTTTCGCCCGCATGTAACCCCAATAATTTACTCAACGGCCTTATTCCTTTAGCAATTTGTAGGAACCTAAAAAATTTTACTCTGATTGCCGATAAATAGTGTAGTCATAGGTTTGGGGGGTGATGCGTGATGAGATATCTCTCGGTTCAACAATTAGCGAATGCAGCCTGGTTACTCATGCTTACCGCTGCTCTTGTTGTTGGTGCAAAAAGCTTCTCTGATTCGTCCCGCAATGTGTGCCACAACTGCCCAAGTCAAGTTGAGCAAATTGGCAGTCTTGGGAAATACATGAAATAGTTGTCGGCATTTCTTTGTCGTGAGTGGTGTCTGCATGTTCAGCACGAGTGTGATGTCAGAGTTGCAGAAGATGTGTAAACGCAAGAAAGTTTCTTGAGCCCTGCCTGCTCTGCGTTTTACCACTTTGGCCGGATATTGCTTAGACCGCTTTGTGCATTGAAAGCGGTCCGACGAATACAGAAATGAACAAAATGATGGTTGCTATTGCATTTGGTATATTGCTGATTGACAACTCGATTTCAAGTGGTTGGGGCTGAAAGTAATCGTATGAGAACGTTGCAGACTGAGTGCCATGTGATGAAAAGTAAATGAAAGTACACGCCATCGGGCTATCAGTTTTGATCATCTCTTGCTGAAAGTGAGACACACACAAGTTCCTTGTCATTTCTTGCAAAACAACATCTATTTGCAAATGCCGGATGAGTCCAGACAACTGATCGCCCAAAACATTCGTTAGTAGGTTCAAGTACGTGCATTCGGCCATATTCTTCATAGGCATCACGTGTCAGCCGCGCAAGAATGAGGTCACCAGTTTCACTGAACAGCCAGACGCGAAGTGGGTCATCTGGAACTGGTTGCCGAATTAGAAATGCTGTTCCATGCTTGGCCGACCTATCCGTGTCTGATGTGGGAACACTCGTTTCCCACAGTCGGTCACCAGATTCAAGATCAACGGCAGTCAGCATTCCTGTATGGCAATCACACCCATAGATTGTATTCTTCTCGATGAAAGGAGTGCTGTTGGCGCAGTACATGGCATTCTTTGGTCCACCTCGCCAGACGACTTGAGCGCCAGGAGAATCTTTTGCAAGGGAATAGAGAGCGCCAATCTTTCCAATGCCGCTTGCAAAGAGAACCTGATCGCCGTTCAATTCCCCTAGTTGTGGCACCATAATCGACATGCCGTACATGGGCTTTAGTGGCTCTGACCAGAGTTGACGACCGGTGGTAGGGTCAAGGCTATTGAGGTTGTCAGCGTCCCAGATAAGGAGTTGCTGGACGCCGGCCGATTCAATGATCGTCGGAGGGCAGTACCCTTGCTCGCTTGCAGTAAGAGCTCGCCAAATCTCCACACCCGATATACGATCAAAGGCGACCGCGACGCTGCCTTCTCCGCCAACAACACATATTACAAGGTCATCTACTATGAGTGGGTGACCGCAGAACCCCCAAATTGGCGTCGAGGCGCCATAGTCTTTTTTAAAATCTTTCTCCCACAGGAGTGTGCCGTTTTTGGCATCGAGGCAAAGGAGATTTCCTTCGGATCCAAGTGCGTAAACTCGTTCGTCATGCACCGTCGGTGTACATCGTGGTCCTGCTGCATAGGAAATCGAATAAGGGCAGTCGTACTCGTACTTCCAGAGTTCTTTTCCTGTTGCTGTATCAAAACAAAGCACGCGTTCAGTGCCAGAGAGAAGTGATCGATTGTTTGGATTGTTCTCTAAGTCACCCTCCGTTTTTATATAGTCGGTTATATAAAGACGCTCGCCAGTGACGGCAGGACCGGAGTATCCGCCTCCTAGTGGAACTCTCCATACAATCGGCAGTCCGTTTTCGGGAATACGCTCTATGATCCCCTGCTCATGCCAAACACCATCACGATTTGGTCCTTGCCATTGTGGCCAGTCATCACCTCTGACACCAGTGTTATATGGCAATGCCGAAAGGGCAGTGGACAGAGCAATAAACATGAGAATTTTTTGCATGATTGTATCTTTCTCTACTCGAGCGAGACCTGGTTGAAGGATTACGGCGTAGCCTCTGCTGTGGGTAGGTCTACAGAAACATCAATTCCATTGGGCCGCCAGTCTAGCAGTTCTATCTCAGCAGTTCTTCTTCCACGAAATTCATTGATCTTTGGCTTAAAGGCAATGTTAAAAGGCTCGCCTGGCGGCGGCATATGAGGAATCCACTCGGCACCACCAAAAGCTACTGCTCGAATCTGGACTCCATTTTGAACAAGCTTGACCGACATATGTTTATCGCCATTGCCCATGGTTCGCGGAGGCTCTGCACAGGCGACTCCAGACGCACACAAATAGGGACGTTTGTTTCCTTGACCGAACGGAGCGAGTCGTTCGAGTTCACCTATGCTTTGAAGTGTAATACCGGCCAGAGTCGTTTCACCATCAAGTTTTATTTGGGCTTGTCGCAGTTCATTCGGCATTCGCTTTGTGACTTCTGCCAGAAAGGCTTCTCGGAAGGCATTGATCTTTCCATCTTCGATGCGGAGGCCCGCTGCTGCGGCATGTCCGCCACAAGTTAGTAAGAGTTCCCGGCATGCTTGCAGAGCCGCATGGACATCAAAACCGGGAACACTACGAACACTTCCAATCGCAGGTTTCGCAAGGAGTTCATCGCGGGCCAGCATCACAACAGGACGATGCCATCGTTCGGCAAGTCTTCCTGCAACAATCCCTATAACTCCAGCGTGCCACCCACGGCCTGCAAGAACAAGTGCAGGATCAGTTTCTGGATGAAACTTTTCTTTTGCCTGTTTTGTTGCCGAAAGCTGAATGCTTCGCTCTTCGGTCTCACGTTGCCCATTTAATTCATGAAGATAGTTTGCTAGTGTCGTGGCACGGTCTTTGTCTGACGTTGTCAGTAACTCAATACCACACCCAGCCTGACCAAGGCGACCAGCGGCATTGAGGCGGGGGGCGAATCGAAAAGCGATGTCCTCACTGTTGAGGGAAGACTTTTCACTGAGTTTGGCAAGTTCAAGAAGTCGCGAAACGCCAGGTCCACCCTTTTCACTCAGGCACTTAAGCCCATATTTCACATACACCCTATTTTCATCAAGCAGGGGAACAACGTCAGCGACCGTACCAACTGCAGCGAGACCTACGCACTGAAGCAGCATTTCTCGTAAACGCGGCGTTACCTGCTTTGCTCCACAGGATCGTGTCGCAACCGCCCATGCAAGTTTGAAAGCAATGCCGGCCCCGCAAAGGTCTCCAAACGGGTATTCGGATCCAGGGAGCCGAGGGTGGACTAGAACATCTGCCGCAGGAAGGCGATCTGCAAAGTTGTGATGGTCCGTAATAATTAATTCAAGGCCAATTTCACGTGCGACATCAGCTTCAGCAACGCTGGCGATACCACAGTCGACGGTCACAACGAGCTCTGCACCGTCTTGTTTCAATCGTCGTAAGGCATCTGAATTAAGCCCGTAGCCTTCGTCAAATCTGTCCGGCACATACCAATGTGGTTCGACGTGAATTGCTTGAAGGCAATGACATAAAATTGCAGTTGATGACATGCCGTCTGCATCGTAATCACCATATATAACAATTTTCCGTCCAGCTTTTGCAGCAGCAAGAATGCGTTCGGCAGCCTCTGCGATACCAAAAAGTTCTTCAGGTTCACGTAGGTTGGCCATTGAGGCATCAAGAAAACCTCGGACCTGCTTCGGGTCCGTCACGCCTCGTGCAGCTAATAAACGCGCAAGAATGGGGGATATACCGGCAGATTTTTCTAGCAATGCAACCGTTGTCGGGTCGTGTGGTGCAATGTTCCAGCGTTTTGGCACGGTAGCCTCCCTAGCCAATAGCATTTCGAAAATTTCGATTTTCTCAGTATAGCGGCTTCTTCACCACACGTCGGGTATAGTGGCTTGATCAGAAGATACTCAAACTACAATCGATTTTGAAATTTCATTTTCCGAGGTATCGCGATGTCCGCTATTATTTCAAATTCTGGGAAAGGTAAAGAGCTTTCTCGCAGGCGAACAAAGCCACCTCGTGAGGAGTTAGGCAAAGGAGTGAATCTCTGTGAATACTGTACTGCGAAATGCTGTCGATACTTCACCTTTCCATTAGAAAAGCCAACAACAAGGCATGAATTTGATGCCTTGCGATGGTCATTGCTTCATGAGCACGCCACCGCCTTTACTGAAGATGGAGAATGGTATATGTGCGTACATACAGTGTGTAAGCACCTTCAGAAAGATAATCGTTGCGGCATCTATAATTCTCGTCCATCGATCTGCCGTGAGTACACGACTGAACATTGTGAATATGAGGATGAATGGGTGTATGACCAATATTTTGAAACCCCCGAGCAGGTTGTTGAATACATGGAGGCAGTGCTTGGGCCAGGTGGTGAAGATATTGGTGATGGTAAAAAAAAGAAATATCGCCAGCGATCTATTCGAAGTCCAAAGCCTGCATTGTTACAAATCCTATAAATTCACCGTATGCTCATATAAAATAATTGTTGTTCATTAGTTTAGAGAATGTTTTGAGGAGGCATCATTCTGTCACGAATTACACCACGGACACTAAAAGGTTTTCGCGACCTACTGCCATCTCAAGCGCTCGCAAGGGAGCGTGTTCTTGAGATCGCACGCCAGGTTTACCAGTCATATGGCTTCTCACCAATTGAGACACCAGCTCTCGAGTATCTCGAGATTTTGACCGGTAAAGGAAGTGACGAGACGGACAAGCAACTGTATCGCTTTACTGATCATGGGAAGCGAGAGGTCGGTATGCGATTTGACCTCACTGTTCCCTTTGCACGTTTTGCTGCGCAACACATCTCAACACTCGGCACTCCATTCAAACGATATCACATGGGTACCGTCTGGCGTGGTGAAAATACCCAGCGAGGGCGGTATCGAGAATTCATGCAGTGTGATTTTGATACGATTGGTACAACCAGCAAAATCTCAGATCTTGAAACAGTCTTG
Organism: Pirellulales bacterium; assembly: GCA_039831725.1. GTDB lineage: Bacteria > Planctomycetota > Planctomycetia > Pirellulales > UBA1268 > UBA1268. Next base: position 14,907 of record JBDOMQ010000082.1, on the reverse strand, counting down.
GTTGTGCATGACCTGCTCACAGCAATTGGTATCGACAGGTTTACAATTCGTATTAACGACAGAAGAATTCTTACAGGTATTCTTGAGGTGCTTGGGCTCACAAGCAAGACAACTCATGTACTACGATGCCTTGACAAGACCGGGAAAATTCCTCGCGATACGTTAGCCAAGGAACTCCAGGAGCAGGGCGTTGCTGCACCGTCTGTCGATTGCCTTCTTGGTCTTAGCGAGCTTGCCGGATCGGCAGCAGATATTTTGAGTGAACTTCATAATTTAGTTGGGGAATCTGCAGTCGGCGCACAAGGAGTTGAAGCCGTTGGTGCACTCTTGAGCGGTTTGTCTGAAGTTGGGGTTGGTGATGATCGCATCACACTTGATCCATCTATCGCAAGAGGTCTTGACTATTACACAGGCATCGTCCTCGAGAGCTTTCTCGATGAGTTGCCTGATTTAGGAAGTGTCTGTTCTGGTGGCCGATATGACAATTTAGCAGAGCTTTATACAAAACAATCTCTTCCAGGTGTTGGCGCATCACTTGGAATTGATCGTCTGCTAGCTGGCCTTGAAGAACTCGACCAACTGAAGTCAGCCGAAACGCCAGCATCGATATTCCTGGCATATTTCGATGAGTCGTATCTTGGTGATTATCTTCGTATTGCAGCGCGGCTTCGAGAGCATGGCCTGTCGGTCGACTTCTATCCAGAGCCCAAAAAGCTTGGGCAGCAGCTCAAGTGGGCAGGCAAGAAGGGGTTTCAGAAGGGCCTTGTGATAGGTAGTGAAGAATTCAAGGCGGGTACAGCCCAATTGAAGGACCTGGCTACCCAGCAATCAACGGACATCACGTGGCAAGGAGACTTGAGCCTTCTTGCTGATGCGATCAAAAATGAACTGCATAAGTAAAAGTATGAGTGCAAACGGTTAATGCTTATTGTTTTTCAATAGCACGCAGCCGTTCGACAACTTCATTAGCATCGGCGGGTCGCTTGTCTCGTTCACTTGAGAGCAGTTGCATAATTAGATCAGTAAGATCTTGGGGTATATCAGGAACAAGCGTATCAATGGTGGTTGGTTTACCTCGAGAAATGGAGGCAAGAATTGAAACCATTGATTTTCCATCAAACGGAAGCTTTCCGGAAATCATTTCGTAAAGAATAACTCCCAGACCGAAGAGATCACTTTTTGCATTTACTTCATCAGTGCCAATGCGCTCAGGAGACATGTAGGCAGGTGTGCCGATGACAGCATTGTCAACAGTCAATCGCCCTTCTTTATCTCCCGCTTCGTGAGCTAGGCCAAAGTCAATAATCTGGACATGTTGATTTGGAGCTTCGAGGAGAATGTTGTCCGGCTTAATGTCGCGGTGGACAAGATCTTTTTCATGGGCTGCAGCAAGCCCTTCGCAGATTTCTCGCCCGATGCGTAAAGCCTCTGGAATCGGGATTAGTCCACCTAATTGCGTCCGGTATTCTGAAAGATTGGGTCCATCGATATATTGCATAGCAATATAGGGGAGCTTGCCATGTTCACCGATCTGATAGATCGTCACGATTGATGGGTGATTAATTGAGGCAGCAGTTTTGCTCTCATGAAGGAATCGCTTTTTCGAAACTTCGTCTTTAGCTCGGCTCGGGTGCATGACCTTAATAGCAATGTCGCGATCGAGTTTATTGTCAAAACCCCGGTAAACGTGCCCCATTCCACCGCGGCCAATTAAGCCCTTGATGGCGAAGTTGTCTATCACCGAAGGGGTTGTTGAAGTGCTTGGCGGAGCCGAGTGCCAGTTTGTTGTTGGTGGTCTGAGCGAATCAGCACTTTGTGGGTCAAAGCTAAGAGTTTCCGAGAGAGGTGAGTTCGCCGAGTGCGTATCGTTTGAGCCGTCCTGAATCACAAGGCTGCAGAAAGGGTCTCCTTTGTGCATGCAACTCGTCTCTTCAATGACGATTGTTTCACCGTAGTGGTCGGCAAGCCCTCGCGTAATGCCTTTTGCAAGCAGGCATAACTGACGACCTGACGAGTAGACAAGGTGAAGCTCATTGGGTGAATGCCGGACGGTTTCAAGTACCGGTGGCTCAGCGCCAGGGTTTGCTGTCCGTATCATCTTGTGGATGATTCCCTCAGTGTTTTCTATAAGATCAAGCGTTTGCCATGTGGGATCAATATATTGACCAGCAACCTTGATCAGGTGAGGTGCGAGGAATTCACCGAATCGCTCAATGAGCGATGGTAATGTTTCCCCGCAGGTATCAGCAATTTCTTGCAGAAGTTTGACAGCATCTCCGTCAGGGTACACCTCATTCGGAAGATATCTAGTATTACTTACCGAAATGGTCTCTCGAATCTTGAGCCATGTGGTCTTGCCTGAAGTGGCTTCATCAGCAAACTTCTGGATGTAGAAAAAAATGATGCCGTGCACGAATCAATCCCATTGTCGTAGCGAAAAAATTTGATGATACCAAATGTGTTCGTGTGGTTGTTTCTCAACCGAAAACGTACCTTACATGGGTACAACAGAAGAAGCCAGCGCCGGTACTCTCAGAGCCTTGTGAATAAATTTTCACGGTTCTTGACAGAGACGGTTTCGGTAGATCAAAAGGCCATGTGCGGCGTGGTAAAGAGCGCCGCACTCAATGTCGATATCTGCTGTTTGCTCAAGTGTGATTACTAAACGGTCTGCAGCACGTAATACCCAAGGTTCATGAAGTCGCTTGACAGGAAGTGCAACAGCAAGAAATTCAAAGATATGTCCACTCGAACTCAGCTTTGCAAAAACATCAGCAGAAGAAGCAGGTCGTTCAAAAAATTGTGTAGAAAAACTACCGTCTGCTTGCTGGAAACGACGTGAAAGCTCGATGCTGTCCGATATTGTCTTCTCTGCCGCTTTCCATGGTTCAGGCAGTGATTCGCCGGCTTCTGGATGTCGACTCCGGTATGTATTCACAGCGGTTGCCAATCCGTACAGACGATGTGATCCACCACAGGCACTAGAGTGCAGGTCGGTATCAAGTTCCATCTCAATGACTCGTGAGAGATTCCATGTCTCCCCATTTGAGGCTTCCCATGTTTCGTCTTCTTGGAGATATGTGGCAAGGGCCATCAATGTCCATGTTGCTTCTTGGCCGGTATGCAGATCAGCCTGTGCTTGTCGCAGAAGGTCGTCGACGGTTGCTGACGTGTCACCCACAATAAGTGGTGTTTCGAGTGGAATCCCACTCTTGCCACACTGTGAAAGATACCCGAGCCACTGATCTTGGTGTCCTTGTCCGAGGGTGCTTCCCTCCTCTACGAGAGCAATAATGCCGTTCTCGCCGGGTCTCAGTTTCCATCCCTGCAGCGTGCCGCCTTCAAGTAAGTATTCGAGGGCAGGCACGGTAACGGATTCATGAAGGACAGTAAACTGCTCACCAAATGCGAGTATTCCATGAACGATCTGCCAGGCCCCCTGAAGTTCTGTTGATAGCTGCCTTCCGTCTTGCGTTTGCTTCAGTGTTTTTGTGATTCGTTTGCATAGATCATCTGGATCAATTGCAGTAGCCGTACTCCGATGAGTTCCGTCTTGTTCATTCTTTCTGCATCCAGCAGAGCTTAGGTAGATAGCCAAGCCGAAGACAAAGAAAGCCAGACGAAATTGGTTTGATTTAAAAAACATATTGCTGTTTAGGTATCTCTCATTGAGGTGGGCCACATTACAGCATTATTTCGCGGACTCCCTAGTGCAAGAAGTTTTTTATAGCAAGCAAGAGAGTGCTCTTCTCAGTCCTGTAAACGCACTTCAAAGCCCGAGTCAATGAATGCTGCTATGCGGTGATTGGACTGGAATGTGAAGACAATCCAGCAGGCCGTAGGTTCCATTCGTTCTCTACTCACGATGCTAGTGATTGAGCGAATAGAGAAGAATATTAAGTGCGATTTTTTCCGCATCCTCTCGATCGTAACCAGTGCATTCCATGGAATTCTGCTTTTCGAGCGCACAGGATATGTCGAAAGGTGAGAAGATGACTGCCCACCGATCACCAATTCGGATGCCTTCTAATTGTGGCGGCACCTTTCGTTTTTCAGATGAAAGCGGTCCCCCGTCGGCAGCGGGTGAGCGTAGTGTCACTTGACGTAGGTCAAAGCCCCCATACGTAGATGCTGAGAAGAGAGGGTCATCGTTTGGGATTGATTCAATAGTGCGGTCAGGGAGACCAGCGGAAAACTCTTTTCGGAAAGCATCGGTAAAAGGCTGAGACGCACAGACGCTGTCGGCAAGTAGCGTTCCTCCTCGCTCCAAAAAGTCCCGCAGATTTTTTCGTTGAGCATCGTCAAACACAAATGCTTGTCGTCCATGCATGAAAAGCATGTGATGCTTGAAAATTGCTGGATCTATGAGATCAAGTTTTGTGGGTGTGTCGTCGACGAGTATTCCAAGTTCTCGTGCAGCAGCCCTAAGAATGTTTGCCAGCGCTTTTGGGGCAGCGTCGCAAAGTCCCCCATGGCGCAATTTTCCAATAGTCAGTTGGCCACGACCAATTGAATCTTGTTGCACATCATTCGGCTGGCTCCGGGCAAATAATTCATCCTTCTTTTTTAATTCACGATTTGTTGCATACGCAATGACATTGGCTCCGATTGCCAGCGATGCATTAATTTGGTTACGGATGGGCTCATCAAATTCATCGTACGAAGGGCCGGCAAGTTCCCAAAGGCAAGACAGGCTTGGTAGAGATGAAGATTCATTCTCTTGTTTATTCGAAGGCGCATAGATCAAGCAGGTGCGACATCCATAATCAACACCGAGTAACGGACGCTGGAATTCTGGGTCGACAGTTTTTTCTGCATACCACGCTGGATGTTCCGGTGGAAGCAGACTCAATTGATTTTCAGGTTCAGGAAAGATTTCACTCACCAGTTGACGAAACGATTTGTCGAAAGCTGCTCCTTCAGAACAAGTCGCCTCAGCAAAAATAAATCCACCTTGATCAATATATTCCCGTAACCGGCGACCAGGTTCTTTACCAAGATTTAAGCCAGCTGTACCTCCAATCCAGAGAACGGGTGACTGAGCAAAGTCCTGCGTGTTCGCTTCCTGTGTATTGAGGACATGCCACGAGAGGCCCGCCGGGTAATCGTCGCGCCATCTTTTTTCTATAAATTCAACAAGATGTGAAATGTCATGGCCATGTTGATTCCAGTCATTTCGTGGGCCATGTTGGCTTTTGGCAATGACTACGGGTCGACGACCCTTTGCAAGAAATAACAGGGCAAAACTTGTTGCCACGACCGCATCTTCAGACCCCTTGCTCTGAAAACTCCCTGATAGAGGGTCTTGGGAGGAGACAAACATTTTTGCCCCTTCCAGGTACCAGTCATGATTACCGATGAATCGTCTGGCAGTAAATCGTCCAACCCGCTCCAGACCGTAGAGATAATACCGGAGCCATTGCTGCCCACCGGGTGGATTTCTTGTAACAGAGAAATTCTTACCAAGCCATTCGAGCCCATCTTCAAGAGGTTTTGGTGAAGATCCACCACCACAACATGAAATGTTTGACCCATCAACAAGCGCGTCAGCCCGCTCGGTATGTTCTGTAGTTATCCAAATGCTCGCGATACCTGCACAGGTCATGCTGCCAGTGCCATTGCCACCCCCGGCGGTGTAGCTCCATGAACCATCCAGTCGCTGGGCCGCTTCCCAATATTTCTGTGATAACTTCCACACGTTCGAGTTGACTCGCACACCCGCGCGTTGAGCTTCATGTAATCCAAGAATTGCGAATTGGGAGTTCGAATTGTCAGCGCCTGAACGGTTTGATCCATAAGACCAGCCACCAGTTACTCCAGGACCACTTGATTGACGATCTTCAAGCCAACGGGTGTTTCGTTCGAGAATGGCAAGGTCCTGCTTCGGTGAAACCATTGCTAGGGCTTGGGTTTGAAGTGAGACCGAATAGGTATCAGTAGGTGTCTGTTCTCTCAGCCATCTAAGCGCTTTTTTCATGGCAGGCTCATCAGCATCAACGCCAGCATTCGCCAGAGCAAGTACGACCAGTGCAGTTGCTCCCACGACAGTTTCATCTGTTCGCATCGCTGACTTCCATGTGCCGTTTGGGCTCTGCTGGCGTATAAGCCATTTTTTTGCTTGTTCTATCGCATTGTTTATTTGCTCAGGCTGGAGTTCGTCTTCGGCAGAAAATGCAGCTGGTGCAGACACGAACTGAATGGCAGTAAGCAACGCAACGCATGAAATTTTCCTATAACCGCTCAATAACATGTTATGCATGGAGCCTTCCAGATGAGGGAGAGGTGCCTGTCTACTGAACCTGATTCTACGGCATTGTCATCGATAGAGACATGTCTCACGGCCTTCTTATCGCAGCGCCAATGTTTTTGTTTGCCTCTTGGTGGCACAAAGGCCGATACTTGTAGGGGAGTGGGCCGAATTTTATCACTTCTGCCACCATGTCCATAATGATTCCCGTAAGGAAGGAAACCGACTTCGTGTCGACTGCTGGAAAACAAAAGTCACTCGACGATGTTCTGCAGGAATTTTCCCAGCATCGACTGCTCATGCAGGAGGAACTTCAAAAAATCATTGTTGGTCAAGACGAAGTAATCGAGCAGTTGTTTGCTGCGATTTTCACCCGTGGCCACTGTTTGCTTGAGGGAGTGCCGGGCTTGGCGAAAACGCTTATGGTGTCGACAGTAGCAAGAATTCTTGATGTTGATTTCAAGCGAGTTCAGTTCACACCTGATTTAATGCCTTCGGATATCACAGGGACGAACGTGCTCGACGAAGACGAGTCAGGTCGTCGTAATTTTAGGTTTGTCGAGGGGCCTATATTCACCAATATTTTGCTCGCAGATGAAATCAATCGTACGCCGCCAAAAACACAGGCGGCTCTACTGCAGGCGATGCAGGAGCGAGAGGTTTCGGTTGGTCAAGAAACATACTCATTGCCAGATCCATTTTTCACAATCGCGACACAGAATCCAGTTGAGCAGGAAGGGACATATCCTCTCCCTGAAGCGCAGCTTGATCGATTTATGTTCAATATTAAAGTGGGGTATCCAAGCGCTGACGAGGAAGAGCGGATATTGATGGCAACGACTCGACCAGAGCGTCCTGAAGTCCGAAAAGTGCTTTCTGGGAGAGCGATTACGAATATTCAGAAACTCGTTGCTGGTGTTGCTGTAAGCGAATACATCATTAAGTACGTTTCGACGCTTGTCCGCTCGACGCGTCCAAAAGATCCGCAGTCTCCGAAGTACGTCACAGAGTTGGTCGATTGGGGGGCAGGCCCGCGTGCTGGTCAGTTTTTAATACAAGGTGGTAAGGCAATGGCAGCGATGGATGGACGATTTAGCGTCTCTATCGACGACATTCGTCGGATTGCAGTGCCGGTGCTGAGGCATCGAATATCGACAAATTTTCAGGCTCAAGCAGAGGGCCTTACAAGTGAATCACTTGTTCAAAGATTGCTGCGAGAAGTTCCGGAACCCTCGGTTCCTCCGTTGGTGAAATGAGTGCTGCATGTCGCGCGCAGTAGAAGAATATCTCAAGCCGGATGTGGTTCAGCAGATTGCAAGGCTTGATCTGCGGGCCAAGTTCATTGTAAAGGGCTTTCTGCAGGGTCTTCACGCCAGTCCATTTCAGGGCTTTTCGGTTGAATTTAGTGAGCATCGTCGGTACGCGGCCGGTGACGATCCGAAAGATATTGATTGGCTTGTCTATGCGAAGACTGATAAACACTACATAAAAAAGTATGAAGCCGAGACAAACATCACAGGCTTTCTCGTAGTCGATACGAGTGGCTCTATGGGGTACACCTATAGACAGCAATTCACAAAGCTGGACTACTCGATATCACTAGCTTCAGCACTTTGCTGGCTAATGGTTCATCAGCAAGACCCCTGTGGATTGGTGGTTTTTGGTGAAAAAATTACGGCAAGCTTGCCGGCACGATCAAGGCGTAGCCAAATTTCAGAAGTCCTCTCCCTTTTGTCAAAGACTAAGGCTGTCGGTGCGTCTGAAATTTCTGCCAGTTTAATACAGATAGGAGCAATGCTTCGTCATCGTTCACTGTTGATGATTTTCAGTGACTTGCTTGCGGAGCCCGCAGCGATTCGTGATGCGATGCTTCGTCTTCGTCATCGAAATCATGACATCATATTGTTTCATGTACTTGATGAAGCAGAAGTTAGGTTCCCGTTTCAAGGAATGGTAGAGTTAACAGATCCAGAGAGTAGCCAGAGCATGGTTGTTGATGCTGATGCTGCTCGTCGTGACTATGTGACCGGTGTCGAGGAGTTTCGTGATCACTATAGGCAGATTTGTCAACAAGCGGGTATCGATTATGTTCCTCTCGATACAAGCATGCCGTTCGATGCTGCTCTCATGGAGTACTTAATTAATCGTCAGCAGCGAGCCTAGGTAAACACGCCTATTCTTCAGCGAGTACTATTGCCACTATGGGCCTTTCTTTCCTGAACATTTTGTTGCTGAGTGGTATGGCAGTTGTCGCGATTCCTGTGCTGCTGCATCTTCTCATGCGCCGGAAACCCGTGCCGCACCGATTTCCGGCACTACGGTTTCTCCAAGCTCGATCTCAGGCGAAAAAGCGGCAATTAAAACTCCAGCATTTGCTCCTCTTGCTGGTACGTGTTTTGACTCTTTGCATGCTAGTTTTAGCATTAGCTCGACCGGTTCTTCGAGGTACCGGTTGGCTTGTTGACCAGGAAGGGCCCGTTGCTGTTGCCTGTGTGGTGGATACCGCACCGCGTATGTTGTTGAGAGAAGAAAATCGTACAAGACTCGATGAGGTTAGAGATATTGCATCGAATCTGTTTGAAAAGCTTCCGCCGGACAGCAAAATTTCGATTGTTGACACTGGTGATGGAGAGGCGAGGTTTTCAGCATCCGCAGTTGTTGCAGCAAATAGGATTAAACGACTGACAGCTGGTGCGCCCTCGGTCAATTTGGTAACAGCCATGACTAATGCAGTGCGTCTGCTTGAGAGTTCAGACATAGGGCGGAAAGAGCTCTACGTGTTTACGGATCTATCTCACGGTGGTTGGGAGCAGCCTGTGCAGCCGGATTGGGACATACTCTACCCGAGTGTGAGTCTGGTTTTTATTGATGTATCAGCAACTCATCCTCAGGATTTTATTCTCGAGAGTCTAGAACTTTCTGCTGAGCGTCTAACTGTTGGTAGTCCACTCAATGTTTCTGTAATAACCAGACGGGTAGGTCCAGAATCTGCCCGGTCTGTTGCTATTGAGTTTCAGGATCAGGAAGGCAGCTTTGTTCGCCGGGGAGAAAAACCCATCGTCTGGAAAGATGGAAAAGATGAAGAAGTGCGGTTTGAAATTAATGGATTGGAGCCTGGTGTTCACCAAGGACGGGTTCTTATAGAGGGAGGAGATAGCCTCCCAGCAGATGACTCGATCGACTTCACAGTAGATGTCGGTCCACCAACACGGGTACTAGTGGCTTCTCCAGAACCAGTCGGCACAACCGGCCTTACATTTGTCGAAGCAATAGCGCCCTTTCCTCTAGTGAGTGCCGGACGCAGTAAGTTTACTGTCACACTGGATTCTTTCGATCAGCTAGACAATGCATCATGGTCTGATTTTCGTAGTATTGTCTTGATTGATCCCCCACCGTTACCTCCGCGTACATGGGGAATGCTCCATGAGTGGATCAGTAAGGGAGGTGGGCTTGTTGTTTGGCTGGGGCCTTCAGCTGGCAAGCCGGTTGATTTTAGTTCAGCCGAAAGTGAATCTGTCCTCGGCGGTAAAATCAAACGAGTATGGCGGTCTCCTGACAGGTCAAATTATTTTGCTCCCTCCTCGCTGGATCATCCTATTCTGTCAGCCTTTCGGCGCGTTGGGGATTCGGTGCCATGGCAGGATTTCCCTGTGTTTCGTCACTGGGAGTTTCAGTCAACTTCAGAAAAAGATGATGTGAATTCGTCACCGGCACTCTCTCTTGCCAATTATCGGAACGGTTTGCCCGCACTGTTTGAGCGGGTTTTGGGCAAGGGGAGAGTTGTGATTGTCACGACCCCAGTGTCTCAGCCGGCAAATGATCCGCAGGCCTGGAATCAACTTTCCACGGGGTTTGAGCCGTGGCCATTTGTAATGCTTGCGAACGAGATTTTGGAGTACGTCGTGGAAACACCAGATTCTCTAAACATCAAGTCAGGTGAAGTTGCAAGGCTTCGCCTTCAACGCCATGACTTGCCAACGGCTACAGTTCGGACACCACTTGGCGACACGTTTCCAGTGGCCATTGATCAGCAGGAAGGATCCATTGCTGTGTCTGCGACTCGGCAGCCCGGTAACTACCGAATTGGTTCCGGTGGAAAGACAGGTGGATTTGTCAAAGGATTCAGCACACGTTTACCTAAATCGGCAACTGATTTTTCACGGCTCGAAAACGAAGAGCTACCCCTTATGCTTGGTGTTGATCGCCGCATCGTACTCGACACTGAAAGCCTTGATCGTGATGTCATGAACTATCGGGTCGGAGCAGAATTGTCTGAGTGGTTTTTTCTGTTAGCGGCAGGCTTGCTTGCCTTGGATTGGTGGATATCGAATAGGTTTTATGCGCCTCGCGATGGGGCAGAACCTGAAGCCGGTGCGGCAGAGATATTTGTAGAGAGTGTTCAAGCGAATGGAGGTGTAGGGGCCATCCCACCCCCACCAGTTCCATTGAGATCAAATGAAGAAAGTATGCCTCCTCCTCTACCTACGGGGATCGGCCCTGAGACGGAGCATTCATCATGACTATGAATGGCCTACTTATTACTACAACATCAATTCATTTTGATCCAACAGGTACATGGCTAGGAGTTACGGTATTGGCTGTTGCCTTTGCTGTTCTCCTGTTTTTTTTGGCTCCTGATAAGAGCCGTTTGTCACCAGGCCGGCAACTGACCTTGGTCTCATTAAGAACAGTTGCATTTCTAGTGCTTCTGTTTTGCCTTTTGAAGCCAAGTATGGTTTCGATAAGACAACTCCAGGAGCCTGCTACGGTGCTCGTGTTAGCAGATTCATCCGAGAGTATGAATGTGGCAGATAGTCCAAATGGAAAGACACGGTGGGAGTACCTTAGAGAGACACTTCGGTCCGCCATGAATTCCACGCAAGAAGAAATTAGAAATGAAAGCATGCTCATTCGGACATGGGTTTTTGATCGTGAAGTGAGAGAAACTTCTTTAGACATTGAGACACTTGATATTGGTGGGTGGAAACGACTTCCGTCTTCTGAGGAAACAGCAATTGGTTCAGCAATGGAGTCAGCTATACGTGCGGTAGGGGAACAACCGCTGACCGCAGTTGTTTTGCTCAGCGATGGAGGTCAACACGCCTACCCACCAAATGACCTGCCACCTCAGGCTGAAGCGCGTCGTTTAGGAGAACGAGGTGTTCCGATTTGGGCAATTACATACGGTCAGTCTCGAGGCGCTGCGCAGGCACGAGATGCATCTGTCGTGGGGCTAACAGCCCCAGATAAAGTTTTTCTTGGCAATACAGTTGAGGTCATTGGTCGAGTTCGGCTAGAGGGACTTACTGACCGTGAAGTAACCGTGCGATTATTGGTTGAACAGGCGGATGGTGAGTTGGCTGAAGTTGCAAGACGTACAGTCAAGCCCAACGAAAGCACTATAGAAGAATCAGTTCGTTTTGACTGGACGGCCGATTCATTAGGTGAACGAAAAATTGCTCTAGCGATCGATCCAGTAGAAGGTGAAATTGTTCTCACAAATAATATTGTCGCAACCTTTGTTGAAGTAATTGATGGAGGCTTGCGAGTTCTTTATCTCGAGGGAAGTCCACGCGTGGAGCAAAGATTTCTGCGTCGAGCGCTATCTAGCAGTCCTGACATGCAGATAGATTTCCAGTGGATCGATTCTGTTCATAGAAGTCGCTGGCCGATAAGTCTCAAGCAAGAACTGTCACGCGATTACAAGGTTTTTCTCATAGGAGATCTCGATGTTGACGCCATAAGCCCAAAAGATCTCGAGAAGATTCGTGTTTTGGTGGAGAATGGAGCCAGTATTGGATTTCTTGGTGGATTTCATTCGTTTGAAGCTGGCGGTTGGGGGAGTTCATCACTTGGAAGATTGTTGCCATACGCTCGAGATTCTCTTTCTCGTCAACGCTTTGATGAGCCTGTTCGAAAAGATCTCCACATAAAGGGGCCCATCAGGATTATCCCTGATGAACAATTTGGAGGCGTTTCGATTCTACGCCTTGGTCAAACTAAGGATGAATCAGATGAAGTCTGGAGAGGTTTGCCGACGCTGGATGGAGCAAATCGCTTGCCTCGACTTTTGCCAGTAGCAAAAATATTAGCTACCACAGAGACAGGCCTTCCGCTTTTGGTTGCGCGTGAATACGGATTGGGTCGGGTGCTTGTCTTTGCGGTGGACTCTACATGGAGATGGGCAATGCAGGGCTCCGCAGGACCATACAAACAATTTTGGCGACAATTTGTTCTGTGGTTGGCACGCCGAGATGACTTTGATGGAGAAAGGCTTTGGTTAAAACTTGCACGTCGTCGAATTTCCGTAGGAAGCCCATTAGTTTTCGATGCTGGTCTAACGCTTCCTGATGGAACACTTGTTCAAAACAGTTCTCTATCTGCTACCGTCATTGATCCTGCAGGAAATTCACGATATGTCCGCCTTTCAAAAAGTAGTGAATCCTTCACAGGAACAATAGCGGGGTGTACCGAACCAGGAGACTGGCGAGTGGTGGTCAAAGCAGATCACCAGGGAGGAGAGGCTGCTGCGAGATTTGTTGTATATAGGCAAGATTTAGAACTCGCCAATCCGCGGGCCAATACATTACTCATGCAGCAGATTGCTAGTGCGACCGACGGAGGAGTCAGGCTTCCAGAGGAGCTCTCCGATATTTTCAAAGAAATTGGTCGAGCTCCACCGGTCTTTACGACAAGTGAAGACTGGTCAACGTCACTTTGGGATAATTGGATCACAATCTTTATGTTTGCAGGGTGCCTCTGTACGGAGTGGTTTTTCCGCAAGCGTTGGGGGCTCGTTTGATACGTTCCTGCCAAGTTGCGTTCAAAATCCCTATTTGATCTGGCCTTGTTTCTCCCGACAAAGCTTTGTCACGCGTGCTTTTCATATTTGGTTTCTGCGTCAGTCTTGCTACGGTCTTAGCTAAACCACTCCTGTCGTGGGAATCTGAAAGCGTTCAAGCTAGGAGGTCGGCTTTGCAAAAGCGACGACCGATTCGTAACAAGCTACTTGTAGTTGGGCTCCTTGTTGGCTTTACAGTGACGCTCCTATCAGCCAGTAGCTTTCTTGGTGTGTATTCATATAGAAGGTTAGTGAAAGCACTCAGCAGTCGGGCGAGTGAGTTGCCGCAAGCAAGCCGCTTGGCATCACGAGTCGGGCAGTTGCGACTATCGCATTCACGTGCAATGGCTGCTGTTGATGTCGGTCTCTGGACCGAGACATCAACAGAAAATAACCCCCGGATCGATTTGCTTGAATCTGGAGAACCAACTTTTAAAGGGCAGGGGAATACGGCGGCCCGTGAAGCACGTTTTATCAGCGACGAGATACAGCCTTCAACGACATCGGACGATTCCTTTCTTCAACAAATTTCTGAGACAGGTGCTGCGTTGCGGGATTATTGCCAAGAACTTACTGCAGGTGAATTAGATGAGCAGCCCTTTGGTGATAGAAGTCATGAGAGAGATATAGCACGTAGGATAGCTTTTGAGCTTAAAATCATATGGCAGTTAGCCCAGGAAGCAGTCGGACCCAAAGAGCCGGTATCCAAGCAGACGTCATCAGACCTCGTCGATGAGCAATTAGTAAAACTAACTGCTATTGGATCTCACCTGGATACGCTCGCTGTGTTATCAGCAAAGCTACCCACCTTTTTGCAGTCTCGTATGCACGATTTGGCACACGAGGTACGTGGTCGCTACCGCACGCTCATTATTACTACATGGGCTGCTGCTCTTGCTGCCGTACTATTGCTTGTTGGGTTAGGGATTCTTACGTACTCATGGGTATTTCGTCCATTACGGCTTCTTGGTCATGGCTCACGAAGGATTGCAGGCGGTGATTTTGGCTACCGTATCCATCTTGATACGTGTGATGAAATGGCTGAGTTAGGGCAGGCACTCAATGACATGACAACTCGTTTTCAAGAAATTCGAGACGATCTCGATCATCAGGTCCAACTAAGAACGAAGGAAGTGATTCGAAGTGAACAGTTGGCGAGTGTAGGATTTTTAGCAGCCGGAGTTGCCCATGAAATAAATAACCCGCTTGCTTCTATTGCCATGTGTGCGGAGTCACTCGAATCCCGGATTGGTAACAACGTTGACGCAGTTGCTTCGCGTTATATCCAACTCATTCAGAGTGAAGCGTTTCGGTGTAAAGGAATTACGGAAAAACTCCTCGATTTCTCTCGTGTAGGAGAAGTTCGAAGGCAGGCGACTGCCCTTGGTGCGCTGACGCATGACGTTGTTGATATGCTTCGACACGTGGGAAGATTTGCGCAAAAAACCGTAACAATTTTCGATGGCGCGGATGTCCTCGTCATGGCTAATCCCCAAGAAATAAAGCAAGTAGTCCTGAATTTGCTCGTCAACGCACTTGATTCAATCGATGGAGATGGTGAAGTTGAGTTGACCGTAAAGCGTGATGGAGATGAGGCCAGGCTGGTTCTTACAGACAACGGATGCGGCATGAATGAAGAGGTGCTTCAAAACCTTTTCGAACCATTCTTTACAAGACGTACGTCAAAAAAAGGAACCGGGCTTGGTCTCTCAATTGCGCATCGAATTATCACTGATCATGAAGGACGGATCGAAGTAAAAAGTAATGGACCTGGATGTGGTGCAACTTTTTCTGTCATTCTCCCGGTCGCGACTATCAC
>JBDOMQ010000408.1:0-26229 GCA_039831725.1 Pirellulales bacterium | reverse complement strand
AACTGGCCAACAAAATTCCTAGTTTACCCTAACAAAATGGCCCCTAGCATGCTTCAAAGCTTTTTACCTCCAAATGAAACCACCGTGCGATGGACAAACTCGACCGAGCCCATTCAAATAAAATCCGGTACGATAGACAAACTCGGCTTCAGCCCTTTCAACCAAGAGAAAATCCGTGTCAAACTCATGGGAGCAGCACCGCGTGCTCATCGCTGGCGGTACCAACGGGTTCGGGCTCGTATTAGCAAAACTTCTGAGTCGTTTCGGCGCCTCTGTCATGATTGTTGGCCGCTCAGCCCAAGGCCTCCGGGACGCCTTGGCCGATTGCGAAGCAGCAGCACACGCTGGCGGCTACTCAAACAATCAAGTGCAGGGCATCACGGCTGATCTCAGTCAAGATGGCGAGGGAGACCGGGCTGTTGCACAATGTCTTGAAAAACTGGGGGGCTGTGATTCATTTTTCTTCTGCATCGGTCAATCGAGCCGATCGGCGATTCTGAAATGTAGTCCCAACGAAATACGTGACTCTTTCGATGCAAACCTCATGACAGCAGTTGAAATCACTCAATCTGTGGCAGACTCTGTCTGCCGGGCCCACGGTCATCTGGTTTTTATCGGCAGCCTCGCCGGGAAATTCGTGACGCCTGCAATGGGCAACTATGCAATTGGGAAATCAGCGCTCGCTGCTTTTGTTGAAGCCATTCGCCTTGAAATCGAGCCCCTAGGCGGACACGTTCTTCTTGTTTCTCCTGGTCCAATTGATCGCGCCTCTCCACGCGAAGCCCACACATCCTTTCATCGTTACGATGAGCAGGTGGCTCGTCACGGCTTGCCCGGTAGTACGGGTCAACCTGGTGGCGGCGCCTCGGTTCGACTTCTAGATGCTGAAGAACTTGCCCACGAGGTTTTGTTTTCATGCCAACAACGTCATCAGGAACTCGTGCGACCAAAGAAGGCGATGCTTCTCGCCGGCCTTATTGAATGGTTCCCATCGTGGGGTCGAAAGATACTGAATCGATACACCAGTTCAAAAGGCTAACCCCCCAAACGGTTCCGCAACATGAGGCGTCAACGTACATACTGCTGACCTTATAGAAGCACACTGTCAATTTCGTAAGGGTCTTTCATCGGGTCGTCTTTGGTCACGTATGACGCTTGTTGTTGCCAATTCTCCACCGTACGTCAGACCCAAATTTGACCCTGCAATGGGCCTCGCTGTAAGCCGGGCATTCCATGAACACCCTCCTCGTCAACTATTACGAAGACGCCTTCGAGTTCCCTCCTGACCCTGCAACTTCTTTCAACGCGCGTCGAATTGTTGCAAGACGTACTGAGTCTTCGACTTTTGCACCATCAAAGTCGACAACGTGAAATGCATCGACAATCTGATCAAGATACGTGCTGATTTTTGCTGATCGAACGGAAAACTGATGTTCGTAAAGTGTCCTCGATAGGGCAAGAAGAAGCCCGTCGGAGTCCTCCGCGAATACTTCAATGATTGTCCCATCGACCGACGAGTCGTTGTCAACCTGAACCCGTGGTGGCAGGACTGCTGCCGCCTGCATTTCGGAAGCTAGGGGGTTCCACCTTCGTCTGATCGATGGCACTTCATTCTCCAGGCACGACTCGACGGCTTTCGAAATTTCTAACAGCCGTCCCTTTGGAGCGGGCCCCACAAAGTCTCTGTCGATAACCCGAAAATGATCAATCAGGTATTCATCGTCAAGCGTATGGATATCCGCCGAAAGTATTTCAAGTCGCTGACTAGCCAGCCCGGCAGCTATCCTGTGGAAAACACCTGATATCGGAGAGGCCCTTAAACCAACTGTGACTGAGATCGTCGATGTATCCGGTTGCCAATGAACCGCTATGAATTGCCCGCCGCGTGGTAGGTTTGTCAACTCGGTGAGTTCTTCGATAACACGCTTCGGCTCGTACGACCTCAGATATCCGCGGGGAAGCCCTGCCACAAGCCGCGCAAGTGGCTCGCTATCATCAACGTCACCGAGAAGAGAACTGATTTCCACTCGCTTGAGATCAGCACCCCTGTCACTCGCCTCCGGATCAAGAAATTGCAGCGTCCGATTATACAGATCGCTAAGGAGTTCTGCCTTCCATTGATTCCAGACCCCAGGCCCAACAGCCGCAATATCTGCCATTGTCAAAACCGTGAGGAGTCTCAGAATTTCAGGTGAACCAACTTCCCGTGCAAATGTAAGAACGAGTGAATCGTCATCGACATTTCGTCTAAATGCGAGTTCTGCCATTAGAAGGTGCCTCAACACAAGAAACTCAAGCACCTCCGACTCATCCTCGTCGAGACGAAACAGGCTTGCGACATCTCGCGCAATCTCTGCGCCTACTTCACTGTGATCCCCTTCGTATCCTTTACCGAGATCATGTATTAACAGTGCAAGCAACAGGAGCCGCCGCCTTCTTCCTACATGCCGCCACACATCACCGAGCCAGCCAGTATCGTCATCAAGTTCGCCAGCCTTTTCGACAGCCAGAAGGCAATGTTCATCAACTGTATACTTATGGAAATTGTTAAATTGCAAAAGACCTCGTGCATGCGCGAACGCCGGCAACAACTGCTCAAGAAGTCTCAGTTCATGGAGCCTTCGGAGCGCGGGACCGAGGGGAGAAACGACCGAGAAAAGACTGATAAAACGTTGACGGGCCTCCTCAGTAACCGGCGGAGAAAATCGTGCTACAGCCTGACGCAAAGCGGTCCAGTTCGTTGGTTCGATGGGTACTTCGTAAAGCATTGACAGCTCGACCAACCGGACAATTCGGTCCATATCAGAGGCTACTGAATCGAAATAGTTCGGCACGATAGCGACAGCCATCGTACCAACGACAAAACAGCCATCGACTCGATTCCCAAATAGCCCAGTCATCCAACTTCGTAGCCGACGGCCACCCTCTGCCTGCTGCATCAAACCCCGCGTCACTTGGGCGACCTCGCGGGTGTAACCAAAATAGACCTGCATGAAGTTTTCCACACCCAGCATGCCACCATCCGCATAAAACCCACGCTTCTCAGCAATGCGGACCTGTTCTTCTCGTGTCAATTCATCACTTCCTCGACCAGCCTGCATATGAAGCTCAACTCGAAGGTCACGTAGAAAAACAAGACACTGTCCAAGCATGCCAGCGTCTGCATCTGAGAGACCACGATTCCGTTTGATCGCTCGACTGTCATCTACGGAAATGACACTTTCACCGTCCGGCAATGGCAGGAGTCCAAGAGGAAGAAGCCGATCAGACTCAAGAAATGAAAGCCATCTCGCCAGCTGAACATCTCGAATACCACCAACTGAACGTTTAACATTGGGTTGAAGAAGATACACCGTTTCGCCATACTTTTTCGCTTCTTCTTTTCGGGCGGCCACAAGCATACGGGCCATTTTTCGGCGGGAACGCTGGGCCATTGTTCGTAAGCGTGCGACGAGTTTATGGCATCGTGCCGCATCACCCGACAGAACACGAAGCTCCAGTAGGGAACTGAAGATTGTTGCATCATCAGCCGCCAATTGCGTAGCCTCAGAAACTGTTCGAACGCTCTGCCCAACCTCGAGACCTGCATCAAAAAGGTCCCTTAAAAGCTGACTCGCCGCGCCTGCAAACGCGTCACTCGAATTCACCAGCTCCGATGGGTCCATGTTTGGAGAATTTGCCGGTCCATCGGGTATGCCAGTTTTATCGTGTAACAACATGAGGTCCACATCGGACCCAGGCGTCATCTCGCCACGTGCGTAGCCCCCATGGGCAACAACCGTCACACGCTTACCTACTTCCAGCCGATCATCTTCAGCCAATTCATTTAGAATCGCCTGCCAGATTTCTCGCACAGACCGATCTACTGCTTTGGTCCGTAATCGACAAAGCGACAAGCTATCTTCACCAGCTGCGTGCTGCGCTCTGATGTTTTCGTTTGCCTCTTTCAGCAGGGATATCGCATCTTTGACAGAAGTCCGTAACATCCGCCCTGACGCATTATTTGTAACTGGTTTGCTCATGACGGGTGCCAGGGGTCATCAACAACGTGTGCCTGTTTGTTTACCGTTCGGGCTAGCACAAATAGTAGATCACCCAGCCGGTTCAGATATTCAATTGCATTGGCCGGTACCGTTGTCTCCAGACGACCCGCCAACGTAACAACCCGTCGCTCCGCACGACGACACACTGTCCGGGCAACATGCAGAGAAGCTGCAAGAGGGCTCCCTGTCGGCAAAATAAAACTGGCGAGTGGTTCGAGATCCTCTTCATATTTATCAATTGCATTCTCGAGAGCCTGCACCTGACACACTTTAATTCGTTCATCATGGTCGCCCGGCGTAGCCAATTCCGCACCAAGTTCAAATAAATCACACTGGATTACCCTCAACAATTCATCAAACAGGTTTGCTGACGGCTGTGCCCGTGCCATTCCAAGATGACTGTTGAGCTCGTCAACGGTCCCGAATGCCTCAATACGTGCGTGATCTTTGGTCACGCGTGGACCGCCGAATAGACCCGTCTGCCCTGCATCTCCCGTTTTTGTATAAATTTTCATGAGTATCCTAGAAACTTCTTCAGTGCCGAGTGTGTTACCTGTTTCTATACTGTCAACTAGTCTGGTTGAATCCTTCACCCAGAACTCTATCCCTATCACCATTTTATTGGAGCCGATACCGTGAGACCTCTCCAGAATCTGTTCTCAATGCGATTGCAACCGCTAATCCAATGGCCTGCGATCCTGCTACTCGGGGCGTTTCCGGCCCTTGCTTCAGACTATGAGGATACCTTTCTGTCACAACCTGTTCGAATTACCGCCGGCCTCTCAAAGGCTGGTGAAGGTTATTTTGCACAGGACATGAGCCGCATTTGCTACCAAGGCATCCCGAACGACAAACAGTTTTACCAGATTTTCATCCAGCCGTTCGCAGCATCAAAACCTAGAATCTTAGAGCCTTTTCGCGTGAGTACTGGAAAAGGACGGACAACATGCGCATGGTTTTCTCCGAACGGAAAACAACTGCTTTTTGCGTCAAGTCACCTTGATCCCAACGTCGAGCAAACCGAAGAGACTGCACGTGCTCAGGCTAAGGCGGACGCACTCGCTGGCAGACGCCGACGATACAAGTGGGACTTCGACCCCCACATGGATTTATTTGTCGCAGACCTGGCCGAACCAGGCCCTCTTAAGCAACTCACCGACACACCAGGCTATGACGCCGAATGCTCATTTTCTCCAGATGGAACGCAGCTTCTTTTTGTGAGCGATCGGGATGGCGACCCTGACATTTATGTTGCACATGCGGACGGAAGTCATGTCAAACAATTAACAAACCACCCAGGTTATGATGGTGGTCCTTTTTTTTCTCCGGATGGCCAATGGATTGCGTATCGTACTGACCGTCAAGAGAAAGACCTTCTACAAATTCACGTCATGAGAGCTGATGGCACAAATGATGTCGCAATCACCAAAGGCCGGAGCGTTCATTGGGCACCATATTGGCACCCAACAAAGCCTTGGTTGATCTGGACGGGCGCGGATCACTCTGACCCGACGGCGCGTCCCAACTATGACCTCTGGCTCGTGCAGTACGAAACCGATCGACTTTCGTTAAAATGCAGCAGCCCGTTACGGATAACAGATCACCCCGGCGCCGATGTTCTACCTGTCTTTTCGCCCGACGGAAATCTTCTCATGTGGACTGCTAGTCGTGAGGCTGAGGCCGGCAGAAAGCCAACAAGTCAACTCTATGTAAGTACTATCAAGACTGACAGTATCGAAGCAGCTCTCCGTACAACCACAAATTCATTGACCGAACCGTGAGGATTTATTGCCATGATACCCTTTGAAAATTCAATTGCACTCATCGGAGCAGGGCAGATGGGGCAGGCTCTCGCCCGCGGGTTCTGCAATTCTGGAGAATGCGATCCGGCAGCTGTCATCGCGTACGACCCAAGCCTCGCTGCAGAGAAAACTCTTCAGAATTCAATTCCCGGCGTGCGACTGACAAAAACCGCCGCTGAAGCAACACGGGCCGCTCGCTACGTCATCCTCGCAGTGAAACCACAACACGCCGCGAGTGTGTGCCAAGAGATACAGCCGGCTCTTCAGGATGGTGCAATCATTATTTCGATTATTGCGGGGCTGCCTACATCCTGGCTTTCTGGCAAACTGAAAACATCTCGTATCGTCCGAGTCATGCCCAACACACCATGCCTAATCGGTCACGGTGTCTCAGCCATATCAACTCCACCGGAACTCGATCCCAAAGAATCTAAAACCATTCAGCGACTCTTTTCAACCGTTGGGGTTGTTCATAATGTCCCCGAATCGCTCCTCGATGCTGTCACTGCTGTATCAGGATCTGGCCCTGGGTATGTCGCGCTACTTATTGACGCACTAGCGGACGGTGGCGTGCAGGCAGGCCTCCCACGACCACTCGCTTTGGACCTTGCCGTCCAGACGTTTGCTGGTACAGCCACCCTGATTGCAGACACTGGTGATCATCCAGCGGTAGTGAAGGACCGGGTGAGCAGTCCTGGTGGAACAACAGTTGCCGGGCTTTCAGTCCTCGAAAGAAAAGGTGTTCGGGCCGCTCTTGCTGATGCGGTTGCTGCTGCAGCTGACCGCTCAGCAGCACTAGCACGTTCCATCACATAGCCTGCTGGGCATATCCTCTGAGTCTGTGTACCCGCCGAGACCACTAAACTTAGCGGCGACCACGACCTGCTTTTTTCTTTTTGGCTTTCTTCGCGACTGGTTTCTTCTTACTTGCTTTTGCCTTTTTCACGCCCATCTTGCGTTTCGCGGCGCCTGTGGCTTTCTTAGCAGATGCCTTTTTCTTTGCCACCTTCTTTTTTACAACCCGCTTTTTCTTTGACGTCGTTTTCTTTCCTACAGTTTTCTTCACAGATCGCTTTTTAGTCGCTGAGGATTTCTTCGCGGCATTCCGTCCGTTACCGAAAATATTCTCCCAACCTAAGGCGTAATCAGTCGTAGACCCAACTCGAATGACCGACATGCTTCCCTCTTCTCTCCGTTATGTACTGAGTGAATTGCTCACACCGAACCATCCAACGTTTATTGAACTGTTCGTACAACCAGCAATGCTGGGAAGGTTGAATGTACCAACTCTCATCCAATTTTTAAGCCGACTTTTCCAAAATCTATCGGCAGAGCAACTCGGTCTGATGCCGCCCGGCCAGATGTGATTTCCACGAACCATTCCATGGAACTGCATACAGAACGGTTCGATTGACAGAAAACTAGGCTATTCCGCTGACGCAACTGTTCGGAGATACATACGAGTTCACCCTTGAAGTCCGGACCAACAAGAGATTTCCCATTGAGCCACATGTTACGAAGGCGACATGGGTCTGCCACAAGATAAACCTGCTTATCAGAGTCGATATTTGATGGCTTTTGAAACCAACGCACCCAGGCGATGCATTGATCTGGCACAACGTGTCGTTCCCAGGCGCGTTCAAGACTAATTTCGTGCATGTCAGCCTGCTACCTGCCTTCCAGGAACCACAACAGCCCTACCTTTAATTCGACCAGATCGCATGTCGTGTGCCCAATCACCCACTTCGTGTAAACCGATCTGCCGCACCGGAAAAGCCTCCCTCACAAGCGGCCACAGTACGGCTAGTTTCGACCAGAGTTCTCGTCGTTTTGCACGAGACGGAAGGCCCGCTGCATCAATGCCTGCGAGTGTTATCCCCCTGAGAATAAATGGGTACACAGTCGTTGGAAGAGAAAATCCACCAGCATTACCGATACTACCGACCGCTCCACCCGGCGCAATCACTCGAAGTATATCAGCGAGCATCTCACCACCGACTGTGTCGATAGCGCCAAGATACCGGGCACTCGACAATGGCTTTTTATCAGCTGGAAGGGCCTCTTGTGGCGACTGGACAGCAGACGCACCGAGCGACGTCAACACATCCGTCACGGTTTCTTTACGGGTGCAGGCTATGACTTGAAACCCTGCCAACGCACTTGCCGCCACCGCAAGCATGCCCACGCCACCACTTGCGCCAGTGACAAGCCAAGGCAATGAGTCATCCTGTTGAATTCGTGACTGATAGTCCCAATCAATGGCTGTCCGCAGCCGTTCCACCGCAAGAATCGCAGTCAGCCCTGCCGTTCCCATAGCCATTGCGGCAGTGGCAGAGAGGCTTTCTGGTCTTTGAATGATTGCTGCTGGAGGAGCCCAGACTTCAGTCGCAAAACCACCTTGTACCGATTCACCAAGCCCATTACCCGTTGCCACAACGGGAGTTCCAGCAGCATATCCTTCAAAAGCCGACCGAAGTCTGCCTGCTACATCTATGCCTGGTACAAGAGGCAACACACGTGCAACACCCGGATGCGCGTCACACGCCAAAGCATCTTTATAGTTAAATCCTGCAGCCTCGACATCGATGCATACAAACTCTTTGGGATAGCCATCGGGCAGGGGGGCCACTCCTGATTGCACTCCGCCATCAGGCACACGATTCACGACCCACCCACAGGGCCCACTACTAGTCTGCGTATTCGTCATCGCCGCGTTTATCTTTCTGGTTTGAATCCGGCTCTAAAACAGCCAACACCGAATGTAAAAGTTGTCCTGCAAGACGCAGGGAACATTTTGCACATTCCTGCTATACTACGGAAATTGAAAGAGACATATGTGGAAACGGAGAGAGTAGCACGCGCTGCTTCACCAGTACCACAAGCAACTACTCTCTCTTCCCCAACAGGAGAAAACAATGGGAAATGCGATGGAGTTCACCGACGCTAATTTTCAGCAGGATGTTCTGGATTCAGATGTGCCGGTACTGGTTGACTTCTGGGCCCCTTGGTGCGGACCCTGCCGAATGATTACCCCAGTTATCGAAGAACTTGCCTCAGAAAATGCAGGTACCTTTCGAGTTGGTAAAGTCAATGTGGACGACAACGGAAGCCTAGCGATGACCTACAACGTATCAAGCATTCCCGCGATAATGATTTTTAAGGGCGGACAGCTGGTCAACCAGTTCATGGGCGTCCAGTCAAAGGAGAAGTTGCAACAGGCACTTGATGAGGCAAAGTCGGCATAGCTTTTGTCGGCGACCGAGTTGCCCGGGAACGTGTATCAATCGTACCCCGGCCTCGGTGTGGACCGAGCGTACCAACCTTCTCGACCAGTCCGTCATCAACAAAACCGGCGAGATCAACATGGAAGCCAGGCTGCCGTAGCTTTTCGACAGCTTTGGCTTCAATTTGACGAACCCGCTCACGTGTGACACCAAAAATTGTGCCGACCTCTTCGAGCGTGTAAGAGCACCCATCCGCCAGGCCAAACCGAAGCCTAAGGATCTCTCGCTCTCGATAGGAGAGGGCGTCGAGCACTTTCCCCAATGAGGCTTTTAACGCCTGTTGAGTCATACCCCGCAGCGGATCATCTTCGTGGCTATCACGAACAAAATCACCAGCAGCGTTTTCTTCACTTTCACCTAATGGCTGATCGAGTGAAACTAGCCGATGTGCCATGCGTTCGATACAACACACGTCTTCAAGTGGCATTCCAGAGCATTCCGCCAATTCTTCAACGCTCGGCTCTCGGCCATTTTCCTGTAAAAATTTACGCGACAGACTTCGCAATTTCCCCATCGCGTCGACCATGTGCACGGGCATTCGAATGGTACGGCTTTGGTCAGCAATAGCTCTTGTAATCGCCTGACGAATCCACCAGGTCGCATATGTTGAAAACTTAAACCCACGGGCATGCTCGAATTTATCAACAGCTCTCATCAAGCCTGCATTGCCCTCCTGAATTAAATCAAGGAATGCGAGCCCACGATTTCGGTATCTCTTCGCAATTGAAATGACAAGACGCAAGTTGCCAGCAGCGAGCTCTCGTTTTGCAGCATCGTACTGTTCCTCAAAGGACTTCAGCCGCCGAAGACGCCGACGAAGCGTTCGCCTCGTCTCACCCAAACCAACGTATAGGCGGCGACGCTCGTGTGGTCGCATTCCTCCAGCCTGACTTGCAAGATCACGCAGCTGCTTGAGCATTGGATCGAATCTTTGAATCCGTAAACACATTTCTTCAACCAGGCGAACCGCTTTCCCGCGCTGTCGCACGAGTTGTCTCCATACCTTCCGGCGCAGAGGCAGGGGATAGGCCGTCGAAGTCGCCTTTCGAAAAAGCCGTTGATTTTCAGAAATGATTCTGCGGAGGGTTTTGAGATTTGGACTGAGGCGCTTTAAGAGACGTCTCTTCTCATCTGTATTTGTCACTGAGACTTCAAGTGTACGATCGAGACGAACGGTCCCGGCCTCCACCCGTTCGAGGAGCTTCACTGCCGCTCTGAGCACCAAGTCATTCCCAAGCAACTCATGACGATAACGACGACGCCAGAGTTCGATCCGACGTGCACTCTCAACTTCACCAGCTCGGTCAAGGAGAGGAATTCCGCCCATCTGGAGAAGATACAGACGGATCGGATCATCGATGGTCTGTTTTGACTGACGGGCGGTTCCGCTCTGGGTACTCCTTCGGCTTGATGAGATAACAGCAGATCGCGACATAAGAGGTCTCTTCGTGGACTAGAGAGTGGGGATGGGTAGATCAAACAACGAACAAAGAACCGTGTCTTCTGATCGCACCTGAGTGTGGGTGCATTCGCTATGCCGAGCCTGCTCTGAATGGTCACAAAAACCCAAAACCTGCCTGTTTTGCAGAAAAAACAGTGCCCCTCACACACCCAGAATGCATGAAACACATCACTTGCGCTCAACCTTGTGTTGCCATTTGGCAACACGGCCACTCATGAGTGTTGCCAGAAAACAGCAAATTTTCCCTAAAACTGCTCTCGATCTCAGGCCTAGGGCACTGGCTATACTGCGTAAACCCCCGGGCGGAGTCCCCTTATGAATTATGTATTTATTGGCCTGATTATTATTCTCCTACTTTCCGGAGCCACTGCGCTCGTACTCGGACGGCACGGGATTAATCGGACAACACTAGTCTTTGCAGGGCTTGTTCTCGTTGCAACAGCCGGGTTTATATATCTTGCTGGCCGCGTGGGTGAGCGTGAGCGAGTCTGGAGAGAGCGAATTCGAGACACCACTGCAGAAATCAACACCACGCTTTACGGGGAATTTGCCGGCAAAAAGTTTTTTATTGCCGATGGAGACGACACTGATAATCCAGATGAGATAACCACTGAACTTCGTCGTAAGATCCAACAGATCGGCGGCACACTGAGCATGAAGATCCGGAGTAATGTGGATTTTGTGGTTGACCTCGGCAACATCCCACCCAGAGCACAAGAACTTAATATTGAAGTGATTGATCAGGCAGCAATTAACGATGCTGTTGCCCAAACACTTGGAGGACTCAACACGGCTATCATTACCAAAAAACGTGAACAAACCAGACTTGAGACCTGGCGAAACCGAAACTGGAAAACTGCTTTATTCAAACCACCAAAAGTTGAACCGGACACAAACAAGCCTGGCCTCTACCGGGTTGTCGAGGACGGAGCTCTTCAACTCACCATGTCCGCAAAAGATGCCGACACACCACTCAACAAGGGCGCCGAACTTGCAGTTTTTAATCTTCAGACAGATAACGAAACTGGGTTTCTTGGAGTTTTCAGCATTCAGACGGTGAGCGACCAAAAGGAAAACATACTCTCCATTTCTATATCTCCATTAACAACTCCTGATGAACACGATATCGCCGCATGGAAAGACTGGAACTTAACCTCGCGTGCGGCAAAGAATCCGCAGGTGGCCGTCTATGAAGATCTTCCAACAAGCAGCGAGCTTTCTTTTGATACCCTCACAGCATTGAGGGGAACCGAAGTAAAAACCGCCAATGGCTCTATCACGTCAGGTGGGCTTGAGGGAATGAGGCGAGATATCCTTGCCGAGTTATCCACAATCGGCACTATGATTGATTCAATCAGCGTTGCGAAAGCCGCTACTGAACGAGAACGTGACCGAAAGATACAAACTGCAGATGCTTTAAAAACTGATCGGGCTGCGTGGGAAGAAGACAATCAGTTTGCACAGAAAGCGCTTGAGAGACTGGAATCGAGAAACAGCCGTTTACAGAAGACGCTTCGCGATACCAGAACACAAATTTTCCAACTTCGAACAGAACTTACAGAACTGAATGGTCGGCTCATGGCTGAAGGAAACCGTGAAAAGCAGGTACTTCAAAGGAGTTCTGCCGCCAGCGGTACGACCGCTCTTCGCTAACAGCGGAGCGTTTCACCTTAATTTTGCCACGTCATGACGCAACTACGAACTCATCATGGCCTCACAAGGCAAGCTTTCGGTCCCTGTTTTGCCATTTTGTGGCCATCCATCGACGAGTGCCATGATCCTCCGTTACACTTATCACCTCGGTCCTAGGGCGTACTTTGCGGCCTAAGACATACCGCTGTTGCCCTTTCTTGCAGGAAATAAACCCGCTGATGACGACCGTTACTGATGGCCCCAAAACAGGAGCCAATTTAAAAAAGGCTGTTCACCACCATCGGCTTACCAGCAAAAGAGGACTTCTTGAGAGGTTATTCACTCTTTGGTTTCGCGGGTTTGTCTACAACCAGATATGGGAAGATCCACGAGTTGACGCCGAGGCCCTGAATATTGGTCCGCATTCAAGCCTGCTGACGATCTCGAGCGGTGGTTGCAATGTCTTGAATTATCTTGTGCACAAGCCGAAGAAAATTGTGGCGGTCGATCTTAATTCGAATCACATGTGTCTGACGCGACTGAAACTCGCAGCAGTAAAGCACCTTCCTGATTACGAAACCTTTTATAATTTTTTCGGCTATGGCCAACACAAAGACAACATTGCTGTCTATCGAAAGTACATACGTGACAATATCGATCCTGCCACTCGTTCATTCTGGGAGTCGAGCGACTGGCCCGGGAAAAAAATTGGTCCAAAACGGATCAGTTACTTTAAACGTGGTCTGTACAACCAGGCAAAACTTGGGCAGTTCTTTCGCGTTATACACGGACTTGCACGGCGGATGGGAAGAGATCCTGCCAAGCTTCTCGAAGCTCGGTCTATTGCTGAGCAGGAGCAAATCTTTGACGAATATTTTGGACCACTTTTCAACAATCGCCTTGTACGATGGATGGGAAGGCAACCTGTAGCTGTTTACAGTCTTGGCATCCCACCAAGTCAACATGCTGCAATGCTTGAGGAGTCTGGTGGTAGCGGGCAAAAGCTTTTTGATACGTACAAAGAGCGAATTCGTCGCCTCGCGTGCGGCTTCCCTCTTGATGACAACTACTTTACCTGGCAATGCTTCGGACGCCGGTACGACCATGAGAACAGGAAGGCATTACCGGATTATCTCAAGAGAGAAAACTACGACACAATTCGTGAGATGGTCGATCGAGTTGAAACCCATGTTGCGTCACTTGGTGACTACCTCGGCACTGCTGAACCGGGATCACTCAATGGATTCATCCTCCTTGACAGTCAAGACTGGATGCCACCACATGTCATCGATGAACTGTGGAGCCTGATTGCGAAAATTGGGGCAGAAGATACCCGCGTCATTTTCCGAACTGCTGGTGAGAAATCGCCCGTTGACGAGGCGTTTTCACCAGAAACCGCCGCTCACTTTCAATACAACGCGGAGGAGTCCCGCCGGCTTCATGAACAGGATCGATCCGCGATATACGGCATGTTCCATATCTACAACAAGGTTACTGACACGGAAAATCAATGACCGAAAATTCAGAATCTGTTTCCTCGCCCCAACAGCCGGTATCTTCATCTAACAACAAATTGTCCACCGGGCATGATCAAGCCGTAGCAATGGACAATATGTATCGTTTCACACGGCACATCTATGACCTCACTAGGCGTTATTATCTTCTAGGTCGGGACCAACTACTCAAAGAAATCGTTACAGGTTCAGATAGCGCAACTCTTGAAGTAGGATGCGGAACCGCTCGCAACCTGATCAAACTCGGAAAACGAACAACGACGGGTGCTCTCTACGGACTCGATGCCTCTCACGACATGCTCGAAACTGCTTCGAAAAGCATTTCTTCTGCCGGCCTACCTCACAGCGACAATCCACCGATCATGCTACGACAAGGTCTGGCAGAAGAACTTGATGGAATGAAGATGTTTGGTCGTGACGAGCCGTTTGATACCATATTTTTCTCATATTGCCTCTCTATGGTGCCAACCTGGCCAGGTGCTCTTGACGCTGCATTTGCCAATCTCAAACCGGGTGGCGAACTACTCATTGTTGATTTCTGGGACCAAGCGGACCTACCCACCCTCTTCGCGAGAGGGCTCAAAAAGTGGCTTGCATGTTTTCATGTCCACTATCGCCCCGAACTCCACAAAGCCATTTCTGCAATGTCTGAACAAAAGGGCTGCACGGTTGAATTCAAGTCAATTCATCGCCGCTACGCATATCTTGCAACTGTAAAAAAATCCTAACCACCCAACCAACTAGAATCCAGGCCCTGGGAACGGGAGGATAAAGTAGGCACCTGTCAGAGCAGCAGCTTCTAAGGCGGCACCTCGAAGACTCATTGCCGGAGCAGGAACAGTCCATGGTGCACAATCACCAGGCCTGTAATAGCCGAGAGGATACATGCACTCCCAAGGCAATTCGACACCCATTTTATATGGAAGAAACGCAGCCGTGGTAAAAAAGTGCCCAGCCGACAGGAACGGGTCGGCAACCGGATGAACCGAATGTCCATAGCGTTCAAAGTTCCACTGTTCAAAATAGAGTGGTTTGTGGCAGTATCCAGCTGCCCTCCACGTCATCGTGGTGTTTACAAACTGACGAGGCTCCCACCGTTCTCCCTCAAGGCGACACTCACAAGGAAAATCATCCCCAGCTACACCAGTAACATGAATGTCGAGATTTATCGAAGCAAGCGTATCGGCTCGCAGTTTATCCAGTTCTTCTTGACAGTCGTCTGCAGTATCCAGACAGCTGCTAGGCACCTCTGAGGACGCAAGCCGGATGTCCTTTCTGAGAAGAGGAGAGCGAGTCTCCTCTTTTTCATCGTCTGCAGAAACAGTCGTTTGATACGAGTTTTTGCTCGTCGTCATCACAGCGTTTTGAACTGCGAACTTTGCGTCATGTGAAAAATCTTGCCACCCTTCTGCCATTGCCACTCCACACAACAAAACACTTCCAACAGCTGCAGTGACTGGCGAACTCGACCAGAACGCTCGTTGCTTTTTTACCCTAGTCGTCAGTATCCATTGTGTAATTAGGCGCTTCATGCGTGATAGCGATGTCATGGGGATGACTTTCTCGAACAGTTGCGGCAGACACCTGTATGAACCGGGCATCTCGCCGTAGGTCTTGAATTGTTTGCGTTCCACAATAGCCCATCCCGGCACGCAGGCCACCGACAAGCTGATAGACGAACATGCTCAGAGACCCTTTGAAAGGCACACGGCCTTCCACGCCCTCTGGGACAAGTTTGTCCGAATTCCGACCATCTTGCTGCTGCCGATATCGCTCACTCGAACCTTGCACCATTGCTCCCAACGATCCCATCCCGCGGTACGCCTTAAAGGTTCGACCATGAAACAGCACGGTCTCACCAGGGCTCTCCGCGACACCAGCCAGTAAACCACCAACCATGACACAGTTGGCTCCAGCTGCAATCGCCTTCGTAATATCTCCCGAGTAGCGAATACCTCCATCAGCGATGATTGGAACATCCGTACCGGCAACTTCCTGTGCTGCTTCCCAGACCGCGGAGATCTGCGGGACACCAACACCGGAAATAACCCGTGTAGTACAGATCGACCCGGGACCGATCCCAACTTTGATCCCATCTGCGCCAGATTTCAAAAGATCTCGACAGCCTTCCCGGGTCGCCACGTTTCCCGCAATCACCTGGATATCCCATCGCTTCTTAATTTCCTGGACAGTCTCCATCACATTGCTGGAATGCCCGTGTGCTGAGTCCACAACAAGCACATCAACACCCTTGGAAATAAGACTTTCGGCTCTCTCGAAGTCAAATACACCGACAGCGGCCCCAACCCGTAAACGCCCCTGGTTATCTTTACACGCATTCGGAAATCGTTTCAGCATGTCAATATCTTTGATGGTTATGAGGCCAGTGAGTACACCTTTCCCATCCACCAAAAGTAATTTTTCGACCTTGTTTGCCATAAGGACTTTTTCTGCCTCATCAAGCGTTACCGCGCCAGTCGCCGTGACCAACCCAGCTTGAGTCATGATTTCAGCAATTGGGGTGTCCCCACGCTCGAGAAAACGCAGATCACGTTTCGTAATTATTCCAACGAGCTTTTGGCCCTCAGTTGTAATTGGCACTCCGGAGATGTTTGACTGAGCCATAACTTCCCGTGCACGTGCTACCGTCGCCGATGGTGGCAGCGTTACGGGGTCAGCGATAATTCCATTCGCTGTCCTTTTGACCTTATCGACCTCATCGGCCTGGCCTTCAATCGAGAGATTCTTGTGAATTACTCCCAATCCGCCCTCCTGTGCTAATGCAATAGCCATTGCACTTTCAGTCACGGTGTCCATTGGCGAACTCACCAAAGGGAGGTTCAATTCAATAGATCGAGTTAACTGCGTACTGACATCAACCTCCGACGGAACAACCGTTGAAAACCTCGGAATGAGCAGCACGTCGTCAAAAGTAATCCCAGCTTGGACGATTTTCCCTTCCATTACGATCTCCTGCCTCCGATGATTTTTAATTTTTCTCTGTAGAAATACCACTGTTTAAACGCCGCGAAATATGAACGCGTAAGACGCTGAACCAGCAGGTGGGTCCCGTCCGTCAGTTCTGCATGATTCTGCCGCTCATCCGCTTCAGGAAGTTCGGATTATGCGGGCAAAGCCGGAAAAAAGGCAACGGCGGAGCATCAGGACGCTATTCAAGAGGCACTGAGGCATCGAGAACCGGCGCCGGTGAAAACCATGACCTACGTTTGAGTGACCTTTGTTTCCTTTCTTTCTTCATCATACACGGCACGTGGATCTCACGTAATCCTCTCTGTTTCCACCGCACATTAAAGACAAACTTCGTCCTTCTCAACCATGCAACACGAACAACACGTTTCCGAAAATAAGACCACCACAGTTGACTTCGCAAGCCCTATTGCGAGACCTGACAGAACAACTTTTGAAGCACACCTTGCCCGAAGACGATACGGCCATTTCACGCTCACTGAAGCGATACGACCCGCGTGGCAACTCGGCATAGTACCCGAAGCGGGATATCGTCACGACTCGTATGATGACCCGTTCACAGGTGAAAACCTACCAGCGATTGTGGCCGCTGTATCAAGCGAACGCCTTTTTGACACGTTCCTTCAACTCGTTGAATCGCTTGGCGATTCGTGTGATGTTGTGCTTGAATCATCTCACGAACAGAAGAGTCATCCAAAAGAATATCGCCGTGAAGGCATCGAGCGAATCCTGCTCGAGAGCCAGCTCTGGAATTTTGAAGATTTACTTCTCAACGATGGATGTACAAGTATTGCGGTTCTTCATTCCGAGCAACCTTTTGAGGTGCAGCTTGACGAACATAAGTTACTCATTGCCTACGGACCGGCCATGCACACCTTCGAGACCATACTTGCTCAACAAGGCATTCGGCAAAAGAAGAACTTACGAGTTATTTCACAGGGTGACCACATGCATACCTCAACAAATCACCATATGACACAGTTCGAGGATCTCGTCTCTGAGCTTCATGCCAACGTCTAGGAGCTGTCAGTCGACTCATAAATAAGGGTTTCGTCAGCCCTTCCGTCAGCCCGAAATATTCCATAACAGGCGCAAAGCCATGACTTCCCGGGAAACAACGGGGATTTTCCACTCAAAAATTGACCTTGAGTCAACAGCCCCATTCGACGAGTCTTACCCAACTTCATAACAACGTTTGGGTCGCTCCTTAGGTGCTTTATGTCTGCACGACTCCACCTCGCTAGTACGTTACTTATCGCACTAACGTGTGGCTGGATCTCAACGGTATCTGCACAGCAGGTCCTGCCTCCACCGGTTCAATTTAATCCACCACAGGTGCCCTACGATCCGGCAAGTCCACTTCCTCCCGGCACAGTAATCGAGCCTTCTGGCCCTGTATACCGCGGCCCCATTGCCATGCCAGGGAATTCTGTGTTGATTCCACCGCTTGACGCAGAGGTCGTCTGGTGCCAACTCGTGAATGTTACCGATGACTTCTTTAAAATCCAGAGCGAACAACGGGTCGTCTTTGCTCAAGGAATCCCAACAGAAGGTCGAATTACAACGTTCCCTCAAACCGGAGCTACCCTTCTTGAGCCCTGGCGTGGTGACTCAGTTGGCTTTCATGAGCGACTTGAAAGCACTTTGCAATCGATTCGTCGTACTGCTTCAATCCGTCTTATTCCTGACCCTGGCGGGTGGAGGGTCGAGGTGTCTGTACAGAAAGAACTAGAAAACCTGCTCAGACCGATGCATGCCACCGCTGGTGGTGCAACTTTTCGTAACGATGACTCGCTCTACCGATATGGAACCCCACTTCCTGTACTCGGCCAACGCGTCGGAGATCAACCCAGACCTGTTGCAACGCCTACACGAACCGACGGCTGGATTCCGCTTGGACGTGACGGCCTGCTCGAACGACGCATGCTTGATAAAATTCTCAAACGACTTGGCGTTGCATCTGCACCTCAATATTCGGCAGTGCCAATACTTCCTGGGAACTGACGGCGACTATTCGTCAGTAACACATCCCTGTGAAGCTGGCGCGACACACCGAATGTACTTTGCCAAGATTCCACGATCACATTTTGGAGACGGCTGTTCCCAGCGACTCTTTCGCTCTGCAAGTTCGGCATCACTCACGCCGACGTCAATGGTCGCTTTCTCGGCGTCCATCGTGATAACATCACCGTCCTGAACAAGTGCAATCGGACCGCCGTCAAACGCTTCGGGTACAACATGCCCAACAATAAAACCGTGGGACCCACCCGAAAACCTGCCGTCAGTGATAAGGGCTACATCTGCACCGAGGCCTGCACCCATTAACGCCGAAGTTGGCGTCAACATCTCCGGCATTCCAGGTCCACCTTTTGGGCCTTCGTAGCGAATAATGACTACATCACCACGGTGGATACCACCACTTTCCAGGGCAGCGAGCATATTTTCTTCGCTATCAAATACTCGTGCCGGGCCTGAGAAACGCGAACCTTCTTTTCCTGTAATTTTCGCAACAGCAGTGCCAGGTGCGAGGTTGCCAGTCAGGATAGTTATGTGCCCGGTCGGCTTGATTGGATTTTCAACTGGCTGAATTATTTTCTGACCCTCAGCCAGACCTTTACTCCCAGCAAGATTCTCTGCGAGGGTTTTCCCCGTCACAGTAAGGCAATCTCCTTCGAGAAGACCTTTATCAAGAAGATACTTCATGAGTCCACTGGTACCACCAATTGAGTGCAGATCCTCCTGAACAAATTTCCCACTTGGCTTCAGATCAGCAAGGTAGGGAATACGACTCGATACAGCCTGAAAGTCAGAAGGCTCAAGTGATACGCCAACACTTCGTGCCATTGCAATCAAATGAAGAACCGCATTCGTCGAACCACCGAGGGCCATAATAACGACCATGGCATTTTCAAAGGCTTTCCGAGTCATAATATCTCGGGGCTTAATATCACGCTCCAGCAGATGAAGTAGTGCTTCTCCTGCCCGACGGCACTCAGCTAGTTTTGCACTATCCTCAGCAGGAATCGATGCAGTATCAGGAAGTGCCATTCCCATTGCTTCGATGGCTGTTGCCATCGTATTTGCCGTATACATCCCACCACACGCGCCTGCACCTGGGCATGAGCGTTGAACGATATCCGAACGCCTACTGTCATCTATACGGCCGGCTACATACTCCCCATAACACTGAAAGGCCGAAACGATATCAAGTGCCGTTCCATCATCGAGATGCCCAGGCTTAATCGTACCGCCATACACCATGAGGGCAGGGCGGTTAAGGCGACCCATAGCAATTAAGCATCCGGGCATATTCTTATCACATCCCGGAATTGCAACCAGTCCGTCATACCATTGGGCCTGCATGACAGTTTCAATTGAGTCAGCAATGATATCTCGAGATGGCAATGAATAGCTCATTCCATCTGTTCCCATAGAAATTCCATCACTCACACCAATGGTGTTAAACCGCATTCCAACCATACCACTTTCAACAACACCATCTCGCACAGCTGCTGCAAGTGTATCGAGGTGCATATTGCAGGTATTTCCCTCGTACCACATGCTGGCAATGCCTACCTGCGGCTTACTCAGGTCCTCAGGAGTCAGGCCAGTCCCCAACAACATGGCTTGCGATGCGCCCTGGGCGCGGGGCTGGGTTATCCTTGCACTATAACGATTGAGCGTGGTCATCTATGGTCTCCAGGAAAGCAGATGTGCGAAGAATAGATTCTCTTAGCGAAGGAGAAAAGCCTCCCTAATGAAGCCCCCACCACAGTTCATCTTTCTCGATATTGGCAATGTTTTGGTGTCGTTCGACTACGATCAGGGATTTCACCAGATTGCCGAGAAAACAGAAGTTTCCTTCTCTCAGATCAAGGCGTTCTACACCACTAACAATATTCAGTCACGGCTTGAGAATGGGCAACTCTCCTGGCAGGACGTCTATGATGCCTTTTGCGCTCGTTTTAACTCAACAGTACCACTAGAGACGTTCAGCAAAGCAGCGGGCGACATCTTCTCCCTGAACTTCGCGATGATGCCGATCGTTGCAGCAATGCAACGCAACAGGCTTGGACTCGGTCTTCTATCAAATAGCTGTCAGCCACACTGGGACCATTTATGCACTTCTGGATATACACTCCTGCCTCAGCCTTTTTCTGTTCTCGTAGTCAGCCATCAAGTCTGTTTGGCAAAACCCGCACACGTAATCTATGAACACGCTCAAAGAGTAGCTAACACACCTGCCGATCGTATCTTCTTTTGCGACGATCTTGTTGCGAATGTTGATGCTGCACGAGACGCCGGATGGGATGCAGTGCTTTTTACCTCGGCTCACCAACTTATTCGTGACCTGAATCAACGTGGGGTTTTTCTCGGGCTTTAAGTAACTGAGCTAGCTTCATCACATCTGCCTCGCTGAATTTTCCTTCGAGAATTGCCTCACCACCTACAACGAGGACAGGAACACGAATCCCGTAGAGCTGCCTGTGCGATTCATCCGAATCGACATTTAAAACTCGACAACTTGGAAAATAGATCGCAACCAGATCTTCTGCCTGCTCGCATAAGTGGCAGCCTTTCCGACTGAACAATGCAACATTATTTCTCATGACAGCCTTGGTACCGAGGCACCCTCTAGGTCACAATTTCCCTATCACGCAATGTTTTCCAAGTGATGCTATGATAAGTCTTCATCGTTCTTACTGAAAGCATTTATCCTTTTTACCGCGACACCAATGAGCCAGTCGGTCACTACTATCAACACCTTTGTCAGCCTTTTGCGAAAAAGTGGTCTCGCAGAAGCATCAGAAATTGATACCGTCGTTGGCTCATTGGATAATCTTGATGCTCCTCTAAGCGATGAGGTTACAAAGGCGTTTCTAGACGCCAAGCTTATTACGACCTGGCATCTGAAACAGCTCCTCAAAGGAAAACACCGAGGCTTTTTCCTCGAACGCTATAAATTACTCGATGAACTTGGGAAAGGCGGCATGAGCAGTGTGTACCTAGCCGAACACACAAGCATGCATCTCCCAGTCGCCATTAAGGTCTTGCCTGTCAAAAGGGTAGGTGAAAAGTCATATCTTGAGCGGTTTAAGAGAGAGGCAAAAGCCTCGTTTAAACTGCGTCATGACAACATTGCCGGCGCAACAGACTTCGACCACAATGGCGATCTTTGGTACATCGTACTGGACTATATCGAGGGCGAAGACCTTTATCAAAAGGTGAAGCGAAATGGGCCTCTCCCGATTCGAGATGCTGTTGAATACATTCGTCAGGCAGCATGCGGCCTGCAATACGCACACGAAGAGGGCTTTGTTCATCGTGACATAAAGCCTGCCAATTTAATGTTGGACACCAAGGGAACAGTCAAAATTCTTGACCTCGGCCTTGCGCTCGTCGGAGACGATGATGAAGAGGGCGGACTTACGAAGGCACACGATGAAAAGGTTCTTGGCACGGCAGACTATCTTGCCCCTGAACAAGCAAAAAACAGCCACTCAGCTGATCCTCGATCAGATATATATGCATTAGGCTGCACGCTTTACTACCTCATTGTTGGCAGAGCGCCATTCGCCCGAGGAAGTGTCATTGAACGAATTAAGGCTCATTGGAACGAACCGGCACCGAACCCTCTTGATGAACTTGAGAAGCCGCCGGCAGATCTCGATTCAGCACTTATTGATCTCTATTTCAGGATGATGGAAAAACATCCTGACGCTCGGCCACAAACTGCTGGAGAAGTCTCAGACCAGCTCGTTGCGTGGCTGAATCAACACCAGCAAGATCGACCTCAGCCAGCGGGATTACGACGTCACACGACTGAAAGTTCTGAAGGCGGTAGCGGATCGCTTCCAACATCTCATTCCTCAAGTATTGCTGGACTGAGGCGCCAGCCGTCAAAGAAAACAAAAAAACCCAGCGTCGAAAGTTCAGGAAACCTTCGCCGCACGGCAGACAGTAAAACTCCTGAATCCTCAGATGATTTTGAACATCCTGATGATGATGACTTTCTTGACAGTGCTGGCACAGTAGATGAAGAGGAAGATGAAGAGGAAGAGGAAGACGACTTTCTTTTTGCTGGCTCAGGAAGCAATGAGCCGACGATGTCTTCTGGCAATCAATCAGAAAACGATGAGGATGATGACTTTCTTGGCATGACAGGTGGCGGTAGCCCGGGCTCTGGGGTTTCTCCTCAAGCAGAATTACATGCTGATGATGACATTTCTGTTGATGAATGGTGGAGCACGACTTTCATGCGACTTTCGCTGCGGGTCTGGTTCTGGATTGGCATTGGGCTCTTTATTACGTTTGTACTGACTGTTATCACAATCGAAGTCATGAAGGCATACGAAGCAGGGCCTTTCAAGAAAGATACAACTTCAGTAACGGCCCCAACCGACTAAGTGTCGCTTGTAGTCGTATGCTGATTCGAAATCTCAGCGACCACATGTATCTCAATACAACATTGTACGCACCACGACAGAGGGTTGGCACTCGTCACTGTGGTCTTAGTACTTCAGAATAAGCCAACCACCGGACAACCTGATCCCCATCAATCCTGTTTCCGTTTAACGTGTGGAAAGAAAGTCCACGTCTCGTAAGTCATCAAGACGCGTCCTATTCGTAAGATCGTACTCCAGTGGAGTAATCGTAATTACGCCCTCAGAAAGTGCTGTCACATCACTGTCTTGGGCTGATGGCGGTGGTGGTGGATCATTACTAGCCCAATAATAGTTTCGACCACGTGGGTCGATACGTCGTTCAAAGGCTTCTCCGTAACGGGCGATACTCATGGGGACAACTCGTACTTCGGGTGTTTCAACGAGGGCAGCCGTTGGAATATTGATATTAAAGAGACTACCAGCAGGCGGACGAAGTGAAATGAGCTTCATAACAAGCCCACTTGCAACCTCTGCTGCCCGCTCAAAGTTCATTTGGTCGTCCCATTCCAACGAGACGGCAATGCTGGTAATTCCAAAAAATGCACCTTCTATCGCAGCCGCTACCGTTCCGGAATAAAGAACATTAATACCAGCATTCAGGCCAGCATTAATGCCACTGATAACGAGATCTGGTCGTTGCGGACAGATCTCTGAAACACCCAGTTTCACGGCATCGGCGGGGCTGCCATCAACCGCCCATCCTTGACGTTTCTCACCTCGAAAGACCTCCTTTGCCGTAAGCGGAGAAAGGAATGTAATCCCGTGACCAACACCACTCTGCTCAGTCGATGGTGCAACAACAAGTGTCTGAAAGTCATTGTTCACTCCATCTTCAAGGGCAGCCAGCCCCGGCGCGTAGATTCCGTCATCATTTGTAAGCAAGGCAAACATGCAGATTCTCCAACAAAAAGGCCGACCAGCATTCTTTTGAGCTTTATATGCAAGACTCTCCGCCCCAAATTTAGCAGTTCATGGCGGAAAACTCATACGACGGTGTGTTTTCGTGGGGTAGGGGGGGTATACTGGCGGGCTTTCAAAAAAGTCCCCGAGGGAATAACCAGGAACCAATGACTAGTTCACTAACGGGAGCCCCTGCTACAAATCACAAGGCATTCGAGGCTGTGAATGCCGAACGGGTGGTGGTTTTAGATTTTGGATCGCAGTACGCCCAGTTAATCGCTCGGCGAGTTCGTGAACAACATGTGTACTGTGAGATTGTTCGTCACGATATCACGGCAGAGCGACTCTCCGAGATCTCACCAAAAGGCATCATTCTCTCCGGTGGACCGGCAAGTATTTATGAAGACAATGCTCCACGCTGCGACGCCGGTTTATTCTCTCTGGGCGTTCCGGTTCTTGGTATTTGTTATGGTATGCAGGCTGCCTGCGAGGCCCTTGGTGGCACGGTAGGCCAAGCCGAATCAAGAGAATACGGCCGATCAAGCTGTGACGTTATTTCCGACAGCTCACTTTTCTCAGGGGTGCCGACGAGCACAGATGTCTGGATGAGTCACGGCGACCAAGTGGCCACAGTTTCGGAAGACTTTATTCCATTAGCAAAAACAGCAACATGCCCTCTGGCTGCCGTTCGCCATAAGACGCTTCCAGTCTTTGGCTTACAATTTCACCCCGAAGTGACACACACACCTGCAGGGAGCGAGATTCTTGCCAACTTCCTCAAGCACGAATGTGGCTGCACCGGAACATGGCGCTTGGAAGATTTTGCAGATCTTGCCATTGAGTCAATCAGACACCAAGTCGGCTCTGATCGCGTCATCTGTGGCCTTTCCGGTGGAGTAGATTCAGCGGTTGTCGCAGCACTTATAAGCAAAGCGATTGGCGACAAGCTTTCCTGCATTCTGGTTGACAATGGTCTTCTTCGAAAGAATGAGGCTGCTGCAGTTATTGACGAGTTTTCTGATCACTTTAAGACAGATCTTCATGTTGTTTCAGCTGAGGACAGATTTCTTGACGTCCTCGCAGGCATTACCGAGCCACAGGAAAAGCGACGTCGTATCGGCGCAACGTTTATTGACTGTTTTGCGGACGAAGCATCAAAAATCAAAGATGCCCGCTTCCTCGCGCAGGGAACGCTTTACCCTGATGTTATTGAAAGCGGCGCCGCTGCGGACGGACCTGCAGCAACTATCAAACTCCACCACAACGTTGGTGGTCTACCAGACAATCTGCAATTTGAACTAATTGAACCACTTCGAGATCTTTTCAAGGACGAAGTACGGCAACTCGGCATCAATCTAGGATTACCAGAGCACATTGTCTGGCGTCATCCCTTTCCGGGACCAGGTCTTGCCGTTCGATGCCTTGGTGAAATAACAAAACCACGACTTGATACACTCCGTGAAGCCGATGCGATTGTCCTTCAAGAGCTACGAGAAGCTGGTTTAATGAGACAAATTGCTCAAGCATTTGCTGTATTGCTTCCAGTACAAAGCGTCGGGGTAATGGGCGACGCACGCACCTATGAAGATGCTCTAGCAATTCGTGCTGTAGAAACTGAAGACTTCATGACTGCTGACTGGAGCCATATCCCCTACGAGGTTCTCGGCCGGATGTCGACCAGAATCATCAATGAGGTACGGGGAGTCAACCGAGTAGTATACGATATTTCATCAAAGCCACCGGCCACAATAGAGTGGGAATAGCTGTCGCATGGCTTGCCGCATGTTTCACTTGCAGTGATGATTCTTCCACTCAGTGACGTACTGAGACAGAATAGCCCCAGGCCTCACTCGCGGATGGACAACAACTGTGATTGACGCTCTCTACAAACGCCGTCAGCTTTTCAATTTTGGGTGACTTTCATGGCAACCACAGACACCAGACCAAAGCAACGACCCGTCGGACTTATTTTTGCTTTACCTATTGAAGCCCACACCTTTGAACGGCGGGCTTCCGATATCAAGGATTTCCGAGGACAAGGTTGCGTCATTTTTGAAGGCCGTTTATCGAACCATCCAATCGTCTGGGCAATTTCTGGAGTTGGTCGAGAGGCGGCTTCACGTGCCGCACAACTTATGGTTGACGGACACCAACCTCA
>JBDOMQ010000140.1:0-4677 GCA_039831725.1 Pirellulales bacterium | reverse complement strand
TCGTACGTATCGCTCGGCATGGCGAAAGAAGGTGATAGTTTGTTAATGCACGAAAGTATTCTTGCAATAGCGAATGCAGTAGGAAGAACGCCGGCACAAGTCTTACTTCGGTGGGGAGTCCAGCGTGGTACAGCAGTTGTCCCAAAGACATCCCAGCCGAAACGTCTTGCAGAAAATATCTCTCTTTTTGATTTTTCTCTTTCTGCAGAGCAGATGCTGATCATTAACTGTCTCAACGAAAATCGCCGGTTTAATGACCCCGGTGATTTTTGTGAGCAGGCATTCAATACATTTTTCCCGATCTATGAATGACCAAGGATTCTTACGGGAGACGTTTCATCCGTATGTCCTTGTAGTGCACTATGCTTTCAGGATCATGAGCCTGTATGGCAAAAGTGCCGTGCGAAAGTTTTCGCCCCGACATATTTTTTGGCGGCTGCCAATCGTCTGGCTCTGTCCAGTCTGTTGTTACGACGCCGTTGATTTTGATAACAATGTGTTTCCCATCAACGATAATATCGTAGTCATACCACTCCCCATCTTCGACCGGCGATGTGTCAAGGACGTCAGCAACCGCATAGAGCCCACCTGTTTTTTTGCGATCTTTGTGGGTCTGATTAACCTGGCATTCATAGCCGGCAGAAGGCCAGCCTGATTCCTCATACTGCGTATGAAAGTAGAGTCCTCCATTGGCTTTTGGCATAGTTTTGACTTTTGCATG
The DNA here is from genome assembly GCA_039831725.1 of Pirellulales bacterium. GTDB lineage: Bacteria > Planctomycetota > Planctomycetia > Pirellulales > UBA1268 > UBA1268. The sequence continues at coordinate 3,956 of JBDOMQ010000140.1, read as the reverse complement.
CCAGTGAAAATTTGTGAGTTGCTCATCCTCTGGATTTTCTGGATCACCAATCCAGAAAAGATGACAACGTGGTCCGTCAACAACAAGGACACCATCTTCGACATGAAAGGAATCGGGGTTTTCAGGGTTTGCTTTCCAGCCAGAAAGATCCTGGCCATTAAACATGGTGACCCATGCGTTGTTGGAAGATTCTGAAGTCAATGCAAGCGGCAATGAGGTAATAAAAAGTATGACACACAGAAAAAGTCTATTTCCACAATGCATTGCGATAGCTCCACGAGTGAGTTGACGAAAGAACAGCACCAATTTCATTGCACGAATCGTATCACGAAAGTTGGTGCCGTACGAACTGGAAATCTATATTCCACGACAAACACAGTAGTTATTACTGTGCCTGAGACTGTCGAACTTCATCATACGAAAGAAGGCCATTGCGATCAGAATCAACTTGGCCAAAGCGGCTTTGTAGTCGTTTCGGTATTTCCTCTTTGCTCAAGGCATGATCACCATCTTGATCAAATCGTAAAAAGAAGGCCTGGAGGTTTTTGTTGTCCCGTGCTGGCAGATTTGCCTGTTGCTTCTGTGAACGCGCCTTGTTTGTCAAAGGAGTTTCCGGTGGAACTCCAGGGAGAAAATATTCAACGTATCCAAGTAGCATTTCGTCAAATGTCTGCTGTCCCCAATGAACAGTTTGTGTTGGGTCGGGGTTGGCCGGATTTTCTGCCGAGTTATCAAACCATGCCGTAAACGTAATGGTGTCACCTTCATGAAATGTTCTTGGTTCGGCGTATTGGTAAAGCAGTTGCCAATTAAAATCATAGTGAGGTATGTCTAAAAGAACTTCTTGCCGACCTGTTGTATCGGTCACCTCATATCGACAAGCGCTTCCGCGTAAATGCATATGAGGAAGAAATCCGAGCACTGTAGCATCGACGGGAAGCTGGAGTGATGCCTCTTCTCGGTGGTGCTTGGCGTAAGGTGGGATACGAATACGATGATTTGAAAGGCCTTTGACGCGCACTTCGTGCTCAGGCGGTTTATCAGCGTAGATAACTCCAACTCGTGTCTGGTCGGTCGTTGCGATCCCATTTGGCGTATAGTGCATCTGGAAAATAAGACGCGACCCTTTCGGAAGGTGGCGGGCAAAGCCCTTGGGATATTTCCAGACAGACTGACCAGGTACATAACCAGCCCAAAGGCCATCTTCTTCTCGCTCAGCCGAACTTCTCTTTCCTTGGCCCGGTATCTGAAGCGTGATGATGACATGATGCACAACTTCAGGGCTACCAGGTTGGATTTCAATTGCTTGTACCCATTTTGATTCATCCAGTTGTGTATCAATAGTTATGTATTGATAGGGCATAACACCGGTTGCCTGAACGGGTATAGGCTCAGAAAATTTCCAGACTTTATCGGGTTTCCCAATCTGCCAATCGGTTGGGAATGTGATTGGCTTGGGAGCATCTGCCAGATTCCCCTGTGGATGATCACTCTGAACCCATGCAAGAAGGTCCTTCCGATCATCTGCGGTCAGCGACCTATCATTTTTCCAAATGAGTCGATGGCTTTCGGTTGATGTCGTGTTGGGTTTTGAATCTTCAGCAAACCAAGGAGGCATGGTTTTGTTGTTCACAACAGTCTGAATCATGCCAGCGTGTGCAACAACATCCTCAAAGGTGTCCAAGGGAAAGGGCCCAATGCCACCTTTGCGATGACACTCAATGCAATTTCTTTGCAAGATTCTGGAGATTTCTCCGTGATAGGTCGTCATGCCCGCCGTATCTTTCATTGCTTCATAACTTAGATCACATCCTGGTGCATCCGTCGCAGCGATCGAGGGTTGCTGGCCTTCAAGTAACGACTCAATAGCATCTCGTAAAAAGTTTTGTTTTGGTTCTGCCCGGGCATACCCGAAGCCATACTGATCATCAACGGCACCGTGGTAGACAACAGTACGATGCGCATCAACAACAATTACATCAGTTGTTGTTTGAGCTTGAAGATACTGCGATAGTTTTCCATCAGCATCGTGAACATAGATTGCATTGCGTGCTTGTTGTGCAGCAGCCCGCATGTTCTCTTTTTTGTCAGATTGAATTGGGTTGACGAGTACGTACTGAACACACGTCGGAGCTGACTGAGATAGCTTGGCTAGAGTTGGTAAATATTTTCGACTGAGGGGACAGGACGTACTTGTGAAGCAAAAAGCGGTGAATTGTGTAGCGCGATCAGAGCCAAAAGTATGCTGTTCGCCATTGATATCCAAAAATGAAAATGCTTTGACCAATTGTCCAATGCCATGTTCAGCAGGCTTGAGGGCTTGGGGTCCTTTCCGAATAGGATCAGCGCGTAACGAACCTGAGAAGAAAATCAGCAACAGAGCGCTGAGTGAGCCTGCAAGAAAAGAGTTACCGAGCCTGAATTCAAATTGCATAAAGAAGAACTTTAGTGTTTTGAGGAAACGAGAATATGTTTGAGAGTACATGTTTGTAGCAAGAAACAAAACAACAAAGATCACTGTTGTTTTCAACGATTCATGGGCGTTCAAGTTTCGTTGCCAAGCGGTAACACAAAAACCATGTTGTTTTCAGTGTTCTCTGGTTCGGTTTCTTTCCATTGTGTGGTTTGAAAAAGATAGAGCTCGCACGTTCTTGTCAGTGCGTCTCCTTTGAAAATGTGAGACAGTTTCTGCGATTTACCGATTACTATTGATAGAGAATTTGCGGGCTGCGGCTCATCTGTCATATTCTTTTCACGGGAAAAGTCTTGCGTTTGTATGGATCACACAATGAAACGTTTTTTCAGCATTGGTGTCTTTGCTTTAGTCGTATGCCTTCAGGCATTTCCGGCATCCGCTGAGAGCACTTTTGATCGACCGAATATTGTGTGGATCGTTGGTGAAAATCTCAAGCTCGACCTTGGATGTTATGGGGCTCAGCACGTAAAGACACCTCATCTTGATGGCCTTGCGAAAGAAGGCATGAGATACACCAAGGTCTTTGCAACATCACCAGTGTGCGCGCCGAGTCGTAGTGCATTTTTTACCGGGATGTACCAGACGTCTTCTGATACACATAACATGCGGTCACACCGGGAAGATGACTATCGGCTTCCTGAGGGAGTCAGGCCACTTACTCACAGACTCAAGGCAGTTGGCTACACCACTGCAAACATCAAAACAATGAATGGTGAGGTTGTCGGTTCCGGCAAGCTCGACCTGAATTTCGTGAATGAAGGAAAACTGTATGACACCGATAGATGGGAAGAGCTACCAAAGAATCAACCATTCTTCGCACAAATAAATACACTTGAGGCTGAGTATGATATTTACGATCGGCAGACATGGCGTGTTCCACGGGTCAAATGGAAGGGCGAAGACCATCACGAAAAGATCGCAGATCCTGACAAGGTTGAGCCACCACCCTACTACCCGGATCACCCGTTGGTACGACTTGAGTGGGCACGGTACCTCAACTCAATTTCAGGAATGGATAAGACGGTAGGGAAGATTCTAAAACGTCTTGAAGCAGATGGGCTTACTGAAAATACAATCGTCATGTTTTTTGGAGATAACGGACGAATTGAGCCCCGAGGAATTCACTGGTGTTATGACACTGGGTTGCATGTTCCTCTTATCATTCGATGGCCTCGAGGTCGTACGCCACCAGCAGGTTTTCAATCAGGTCAGGTTGACGAGCAGGTTGTCAGCTTAATTGACATGACACCCACCACGCTGTGGTGCGCTGGTCTTGCTCGGCCACTTGGGATGCACGGACGGATTTTTCTTGGTGAGAGGGGCGGGCAAGAGCGTCGCTACGCGTTTTCAGCAAGAGACCGAATCGACGAGACAGTCAATCGCGTCCGAAGTGTTCGTGGTACTCGCTATCACTATATTCGCAATTATTTTCCAGATCGACATTTTGCGTCTTTAAATAGATACAAGGAAAAGTGCTTTC
>JBDOMQ010000054.1:0-4679 GCA_039831725.1 Pirellulales bacterium | reverse complement strand
CACCCGACCAGTCCGGCCGAGGCAGTAGCTTCAACGACTCCAGAGAAAGTGATTTCACTGTCGTACTAACCGGTTTTACTTTTCTCGGTGCGGCGGTTGGCTCAGCTGGTTCATCTCGTGCAAGGAGCGCTCGCCAAAACGGTGTAAAAACCTGATAAGGGTTCCCTTGCTTCGTCGCGATATGTGATGGTTCGTACAGGAGACTGCCACCGAAGCTTTCGGCATGTAACCCGTCTTTCGAAAGAGTCTTCTTGATAACCGTATCGCGTTTCACAACGGCTGGCTCGTATCGGCGGTTCCAGACAACATCGGTTGCATGAACCTCTCGTGCAACCTGCTGAAGTGCCTTGAGAGTAGGCCCGCGACGAACCACAAGCGGACAGCCAACCTTTTGTAGTTTCTCAGAAAGACTTTCCAGTGATTGATGCAGCCACCAACGAGAGGCCGACCCAGGTTCCCATGGAGATTCTTCCTCAGGCGCCCAGATAAAAACTGGGAGAACACTACCTCGACGGGTTGCCTCCAGAAATGCTGGATTATCATCCAAACGAAGGTCATGGCGAAACCAGACAATTGTCACTGCAGACATCCAAACTCCTACTTTTCTGCGTGCTAGCGAGACACGTTGATCGTACCTGACACTGTTTGAAGTTTATCTTCTTTTGATCACGCACACTTAAATTACATCCATCAGAGCGGCTCAATTGGTTATGTCGTCATGTATTCTTCCAGTCATGAACGAGACTTAACCAATCTCTTCATCGTATTCACGACCCCAGAATATGACAGGCATGTTTTAAAAAGTAAGCGCGACAGACCAGATTTTTCATGACAACAAGTCGTGAACCACGTCGCCATGCACATCGGTAAGCCGGAAATCACGGCCCTGAAAACGATGTGTCAATTTCGTATGGTCGAATCCAAGCTGATAGAGAAGAGTCGCCTGCAAATCATGAATATGGACCGGGTCCTCGGCTACCCGAAAGCCCAGATCATCACTCGCTCCATAGGTAAGTCCTCCTTTGACACCACCACCTGCCATCCATATTGAATAGCAATCTGGATAATGGTCACGACCAAGCACTCCACCTTTTGATGTTCGACCTTCACGGAACGGTGTTCGGCCAAACTCACCGGTGCAGAGGACAAGTGTGTCATCTAATAAACCTCTTTGCTCTAAATCTTCAATAAGAGCTGCAGCTGGCTTATCAAAAGTTGCACCTTTTTTCGTCAATCCATCCCGAATATCTTGCTCCGGCTTTGTTCCGTGAAAGTCCCATCCCCAATCAAATAAATGTACAAATCGCACACCCTCCTCGACCAGTCGGCGGGCAAGCAGACAATTATTGGCCAAGCTCGATTCACCAGGATTGGCTCCATACGCTTCGATAACATGTTTGGGTTCCTGTGAAATATTCATGACAGCTGGCACGCTTGATTGCATGCGATATGCCAATTCATATTGCGCTATTCGAGTCACTGTCTCAGGATTACCAAGTTCCTCCGCTTGCATCTGATTTAACTCATTCAGAGCATCAAGGCTTTTTCGACGCAGCTGTCGATCCATACCGTCTGGGTTTGACACATAAAGAACTGGATCGCCTTTTGAGCGACACTGAACCCCTTGATACACACTCGGCAAGAAACCTGAGCCAAAGCTACTGGTCCCACCATTCGGCTGGACACCAGAAGAAATTAAGACAACAAAACCAGGCAGGTTTGCATTTTCTGTACCCAGGCCATACGTCACCCAGCTCCCAAGGCTCGGGCGACCAGCGCGTGGACTGCCTGTATAGACCATTAATTCTGCAGGTGCATGGTTGAACTGATCTGTGTGCATACTCTTCACGAGACAGAGCTTGTCTGCCACGCGGTGAAGATTTGGAATCGCATCTGAGAGTTCCATACCACTCTCACCACAGCGTTTCCAATTCCTGCGCGTCCCTAGCAATTTTGGTGTCCCACTTGTGAAGGCAAACTTCTTGCCTGCAATGGTGTCAGCTGGACATTCCTCACCATCTCTTTTGACCAACTCTGGCTTGTGGTCGTACATATCAAGATGTGGTGGAGAGCCCGTAAGATGAATCACAATCATCCGTTTCGCACGGGGTGCAAAGTGAGGCGGACGAACGGCAAGTGGATCAGAAGCCGAGGGTATCGGTGATGCTGCAGTGGCACCACTCCCTAACAGATCTGTAAGGGCTGCTGCGCCGATACCACCAGCCATGCTACCAAGCAGATGACGACGAGTACTCAATAGTTTGTATTCAGCGATTGGATCCATTTCTGTCTTCCTAAGGACACATAAATGTCTCGTCAAGGTTCAAGATAACATTCCCTACGACCGTCCATGCAGCGAGAGAAGCATGAGCTTCATTCGTAACACCATCAAATTGTTTCAATATTTCATCTGGCAATGGTCCTCTTGGTTTTGTCGCCATCGCCAGTGCCGCACTCGAATCATTTAGAAAATGGCTTCGTGTCTCCTCATAGAGTTTGACTAAACGCTCCACCTCGTGTGGCCGGGGTGATCTTGTCAGTACGAGACGAAATCCTCGAGTGACTTGCTCAGCTGCATGTGGCCCATTCTCACTAACCATACGCCGTGCAAGCGCCTGCGCAGCTTCGACAAAAACGGGATCGTTGAGCGTGACGAGTGCTTGAAGTGGTGTATTCGTTCGGGGTCGACGGATCGTACAGACTTCTCGATTTGGTGCATCGAACGTAGCCATTGACGGATACGGGTTACTCCGGCGCCATGTCGTATAAATCGCTCGCCTGTACCGGTCTTCGCCTGTGCTTGTCTTCCAATCAATACCCGCTCCAAACGCTGCCTTTAATCCAAGGTCCGGTTGTGGCGGATGGACACTAGGACCACCCTTTTTCGAAGAAAGAAGTCCTGCAGCTGCAAGTGCCTGATCACGAATCACTTCAGCTGAAAGTCTGACCCGAGGACCACATGCAAGAAGACGATTTTCTGGGTCATGCTCTAACAGCTGCGGAGTAGGCTTGGATGACTGCCTGTATGTAGCACTTGTAACAAGCAATCGCTGTATCTTTCTGATATCCCAACCGCTGTCAATAAGTTCACAGGCAAGCCAATCGAGTAGTTCTGGATGACTTGGTAATTCACCCTGACTTCCAAACTCTTCGCTTGTTGAAACAATGCCGATACCAAAAATCTGCTCCCATAAGCGATTCACAAGCACTCGCGCAGTGAGTGGATTTTCTCTATCAACGAGCCATTCAGCCAACTTGAGGCGACTCACTCTCTGGCCATCAGCAAGCTCCGGTTGCGGGAACACAGCTGGAACGTGCTCTTCTATATCTGGGCCAAGGTCTTGCCAATTGCCTCGATACTGCAATTTGGTTACCCGCCGCTTATCACCCTGAAGCTCTTCCATAACGGGCACTGTCACTGCTTTTACAGCGGCAATTCTTCTTCGCAGTGTGTCTACATGCTTCCGAAGTGGTCGTAACTCAGGGGGCTCTCCTTGTGGTTGAACCTGCTTCTTGGGGGTGATCTTCTTCATCTCGGGCACCGCCTTAAGTATGGCGGCTAACTCATTTTCCAGTGGCCTGCGTTTGGCATCCAACGGTTCCCATGGTATTGAAACGAGCGGAGATTCATCTTTTCGATCCGCATCAGCAGTGTTGTTAAAGATTGCATAGAGACCAAAAAACTCCTGCTGAGAAAGAGGATCGTATTTGTGGTCATGACATTGAGCACACGCGATGGTCGTACCCATCCACGTGCTCAGCGTTGTGTTCACACGATCAACCACTGCTACTGAGCGGAACTCTTCATCAATTGTTCCGCCCTCATTATTTGTCAACGTATTTCGGTGAAAGGCGGTGGCTATCTTCTTATCAGGCGTTGTATGTGGAAGAAGGTCACCTGCAAGTTGTGCAATCGTAAACTTGTCAAATGGCATGTTGGTATCAAAAGCTCGTATCACCCAATCTCGATAGGGCCATATTGTTCGTGGTGGATCATCTGCATATCCGGCACTGTCTGCATACCGCGCCAGATCAAGCCACCCTCGTGCCATGTGCTCTCCGTAACCCGGATGAGACAGCAACGCATCAACAAACTTTTCAAATGCATCCGTGGATACATCTGCAACAAATTGATCGACCTGTTCCGGACTCACTGGGAGACCTGTTAGATCAAGAGCAAGTCGGCGAGCAAGTGTCATTCGGTCAGCCTCTTGGCTTGGCGTCAGACCTTCTGATTCAAGCTTTGCAAGAATGAATCGATCGATCGGGTTCTGTGGCCAGGACGTATCACTAACCTTCGGAATCGCTGGACGACTGATGCGAGTGTAGGACCAATGTGGTTCGTACTCCGCACCACTATTTATCCACTGTCGAAGTAATGCTCGTTCTTTGTCAGAAAGAGGCTCACCTGCTTCAGGTGGAGGCATGACCAGATCAACATCTTCTTCTGAAACCCGAATGATTAGTTCACTTTTGTGTGCATCTCCTGGAACTATCGCTGCATACCCACCAAGATCTTCAGTCGCGCCTACAAATGTATCGAGACGCAACCCTTCTTCACCACCACCATGGCGAGCCTCGGCATCTGGACCATGACACCGAATACAGCGGTTCGAAAGAAGACCTTTGATATCACGAGTAAACGAGAGCGCATCTGCTGAGAATGCTTGTCCTGCCGA
>JBDOMQ010000386.1:0-4697 GCA_039831725.1 Pirellulales bacterium | reverse complement strand
ACCACGGACAACTATTCGGATAAGTCGTCAAAAATACTCATGTTTGTTGAGCGATTGCTGATGACTCCTTCAATTGGAAGCAGTCCGTGTCCTGGCAGATCACCTGTCTAAAACACTGTTTCCAGACTGTCATCTATTTATTTAATGACACAGGAAACGAAATTGTTTCAACGAAAAGAACTCATGCTATTGAATAAACATGAATTCTCTGGTGTTAAGCAGTGCCCAAATAAGGTTCCCACAACCCGCTGCTGGGCTTTGAGCAGATGTTTCAATCTCACGACGCGATAGCCCCAATTCAGTTACCGTTGGGCGTCGTGCCAAAATAGATAGAAATATTGTGTCGACGGCACCCTTTGATGTTTTCTGTTTTGCAACATTATCGTAAATCACTGACCCTCGTTCGAGCATCGTGTGTGTGGTCCAACCATTGAACATAGTTAATACCTGCGGCACTGTTGCGCCCTCACTACTACTCTGGATCGAGTCACGATCACCAATACCAAACTGCATCAAGAAGTGGCTTAAAGGCAATGTCTGCAAAGGCAGTTCACTTGATCGCACAAGCAACTGATCTTTGTAACCGGCGACATCGCGGATCTTTTTGGTGTATCCACCTCGGCCCAACTCACTGTTGTAGTCTTTCCAAATACTCACAAATTCTTCCATTTGCGTTGTACCAAGATCGACGGCAGCAACCTTTTTGACGTCCTCAGCTGATGGTCGTTGAAACGCCCATTCATTATTGGCAACAAGAGTGAGGGTCGAATCCCACAGTTGTTCCGCAGACATACGCTTGAGCGCCGGAGCGGTAAAAAGAAACGGCTCAGTGGCCGTTGGCTCATAAAGAATCGCTCGTGATTGCCAGGCTTTCGTTGCGGCAACAATACGAATGAACTCACGGATATCAAAATTCAAACGCAGTATTTCATCGGTTAAATGCTCTAGAAGTTTTTCAGAAGCCGGAATATTTCCATCTTGAAAGTCATCAACTGGTTCAACCACACCGACACCAAACATTTTTTTCCACAAGCGATTGGCGATGGCTCGTGCAAACTGTCGGTTGTCAGGAGCTGTCAGCCAAGCGGCAAACTGCGTGCGGCCGTCACTATTTTTGTGCTGCTCCGGGATCTTCCCCCACAATACTGCAGGATCAACTTTCTGATTGGGTGCCCCATTATCGTACTGGTAGTCATGAGGAAGTTTGAGCGGTGTGGGCCTGAAGTTGACTGACGTCGTATTCAGTCTGAGAAATTGAACGGTCGCAGTTGAGACCTCCCTTTTCTTGCGGGCTTCATTGAGTTCCTTCGCGAGCTGCCTCGCGTTTCCTGCCTGCGCCTGCATACCCATGCCCATCATTGATGACATGCCACCGCCACCCTTGCCAGCAAAAACACGATCCCGGGTACCGCTGGTTAATGCAGCAAGTTCATAGAACTGTTTTTGGGTCCACTTGTCAAAAGGATGATCATGGCATTGGGCACATCCAATTTGTGTACCAAGGAATACACGTACTGTATTGTCGATGTATGGCAGTGCCATGCCTCGATCGCGCAGTTGATAACCGGTTGCTGGATTGTCCCAGATTTTGCCGTCTGCTGTGAGCATTGAGAATACCCATTTATCGTATGGGGTATTTTCAGCAATCGATTGTTTCACCCAGTCCATGTAGGGTTCAAAGACGAGCGTATTTTTATCGGGTCGCTCTTTTAAGCGCAGGATATCTGCCCAGAAGTTATAAAAATGGCTGACGTAATCGGGACTGGTTAAAAGATCATCAACAAGATCAAGGCGTTTCTGTTGACTGGATTTACTGAGAAATGCTTTTACCTCATCAAGCCTTGGAATTCGGCCACCAAGGTCCAGATAGACTCGCCGTACAAACTGTTCATCAGTGAGCTTATCACTCGGAGAAATACCAGCTGCAGACCATTCACTCTCCAGAATGGAATCAATTGCACCCGCTGCATCTGTGACGTTCTTTCGGGCACTGGTGTCTCGATCAATTTCTTTGACAGAAAGTATTTGACCTTTTGGCTTTTCAAGAACGGCTTCCGGTAGCCGAATCGGTGGAGGTGTCCACTGCTTCTGTGTCTGCTTTGCTGCCTGTAATCGTTTTTGCATGGCAGCACGTTTTTGCATGGCAGCACGGGTTTGTGCATGTGCTGTATCAGCAAGGAAAGATAATGAAAAAATGGAGAAGACAACAAGAAGACCTGTACGAGTCAGCCTGTTGCTCAGCTGCAAGTAACTTTTCAAATGTAATAGAGAGATGTTCATACGAACGGTCCTTCCAGATGTCTGTTAAATAACCTGGTGAGCCACAACCCGTTGTGGCTCACCAGTATTCTTCTATTCAACGAGATAATAGGCAAGACAGCAACATGGTTTCTAGGTAGAACAGTCCGTCAAAATTCCTAATAAATCTCACAAACGTACAGAATTTTTACTCTTTCTTCTTTTTCTGGCCCATTTTAGCCAGGCCGGCTTTCATTTCTTCGAGAGAAACTTTTCCATCTCCATCTGCGTCAAGTCTCTTAAATCGTTTTTCTGCACCTTCTAGCTGCTTTCCTTTCATGCCTTTCTTTAATTCATCAAGCGTGAGGAAACCATCACCATCGGCATCTTTCTTTTCAAACATTTTTGCTGGGTCAGGCTTTTTCTTTGCCTTTTCTTCAGCCTTTGCAACACCACTCACTGAGACAGATAGTGCAAGGTAGGTAAAAGCAATAAGCAAACAAGTTGTTACGATTCGCATAGGTCACCTTTAGTTGTGTTTATACGGGGGGGACGTCGTATCCCAAAAACCCCAAAACTTCAGCGTAACAGAGAAAGTCTCTCCACCAAAATGTGTTTGCTGTTCAACCTTTTTCGGACCGAGATTAATGTTGACCACCCTCATTTTTGGCAGTACGACGTTCTTTCTCTTTAACGATCCGATGGCTAGAAAGTTTCTTTATCTAGAAACGCGCTGCGGAGACGCTTCAATCCTTCTTTCAGTAAATTGGGTGGGCATCCACAATTGATTCTTACAAATCCTGGACTGCCAAAATCAGCCCCATTCGATGGGCCGATGCCAGATTTTTCACATGCCTGTTGGGGCTGATTCTGACTGGGTGGCTGAGTCGACATCCACTCTCTGCAATCGAGCCATAGGAGGTAGGTTGCCTGTGGTGAAATACATGAGACACCAGGTATCTGTTCAATAGTCGCACGAGCGCATTCTCGATTGAATCGTAAGACTTGAATGAGCCGTTGTCTCCACGGATCTCCATCTCGCCATGCTGCTTCTGAAGCTACGTAACCTAGCGGGTTCACCATCGGTACAAGCCCACTACCTGCCTGTCGCCACTGCCGTCGCAGGCGCTCGTCAGGAATGATAGCTGCAGCACAGCCAAGTCCGGCTATGTTCCATGTTTTTGATGCAGCGACAAATGTTATTGCTCGCTGTGCAGCCGGGTGATCCAAACTGGCAAAAGGGATGTGGTGAATGTCCTCATCAAGAATGATGTCATCCCAGATTTCATCACTCACGACTGCGACATTTTTTCTCTCACAGATGTCTGCTATGTGGATGAGATCCTCTTTTTCAAAAACCATTCCTGTTGGATTATGAGGATGACAGAGCCAAAAAATTCTTACATCTGGTGTGAGAGCTTCTTCAAATTCGTCCCAATCAATAATCCATCGCTGCATAGCAGGGTCTGCATGCATGGGGATTTGCACACATCGTCGTCCAGCTAATTTTGGGAGAAATAGAAATGGTGGATAGATTGGCGTGAGTGTCGCGATCCCATCGCCAGGTTCAGATAACAAACGTGCCGTGATAGATAATCCGGTTACGATTCCTGGCACGCCGAGTATCCATGATGGATCAATCGTCCAATGATGCTGCTCTTTGAGGTGATCCGTAAGCGTCGAGCGGAACGTAGATGTGTCATGGGTATATCCAAAGACACCATGATCAGTTCTACGGCGGATGGCATCAAGGACGACTTGAGGTGACTGAAAGTCCATGTCAGCAACCCAAAACGGAAGAATCGTTTCTCCAGAGGGTGTCACCTGTCCGGCATAGCGATCCCATTTTTCAGAACCTGTTGCTGTCCGGTCTGGACAGGTCAGGAATTCAGCAGGGAGATCCTCATAGGAATATTTCATGACACTATGGTGACGAACCGAGGACAGTAAAACCAGTCCTGCTCCCGAGGAACTTTTTCTTTCCCAAAAATATGCTTTGGCGAATGGTATTCTATTTTCGTCCTTATGCTGTTTGAGGTATTGAATGCTGTCTCTGATTGAGTTTTTCGAAACTCCCTTTCTTGATCGAACATTTTGAATAAAAGGCTTTGGTTCTATGAATGCACGAATAGTGACTCACTTCTTTTGGAAACCAGCAGGATTTTTCATGGCGAACCTGCTGATGTGCGGAGGAGCTGTCGGTGCCAACGCACCAGTCATTACCCATGGTCCACTTCTGGGTGAAGTGACAAGTACGAGTGTGCGAGTCTGGGCTCGTACAAATGAGCCAGCAACGCTTGAATTCCGTTTTGGAAAAGACAGTGCATCATTAGATGGTGTTTCAGAAAAGGTTCAAACCGAAGCGAGCCACGATTTCACCGGGTGGACAACGCTTCAGAATCTTTCATCTGACACAGGATATGTCGTTCAGGTATTCATTGCTGGCAACCCAATAGGCG
>JBDOMQ010000202.1:0-4710 GCA_039831725.1 Pirellulales bacterium | reverse complement strand
CCGTTGTCCGGGCGCTCTGGTACTGTTCCGGATGGGGGACTTTTATGAACTTTTCGGAGAAGATGCAAAACGAGCAGCGGAACTACTCGATCTCACTCTGACCAGCAGAGACAAGGGACCAAATGCAACCCCTATGGCTGGCTTTCCGCACCATCAACTAGATCCACAACTCGTGAAGCTTGTTGCGGCTGGAGAACACGTCGCCATTTGTGAACAAATAGATGACCCTAAAACAACAAAAGGTCTTCTGCGGCGTGAAGTGACACGGATTGTTACTCCTGGGATCGCTTCGGATGAATCGTTACTTCAGCCTGATAGAGCAAACCATCTTGTGGCGATTGCGCCTGAGGCTTTTCTGTCTCAAGAAAATTCCGGAAAAGATTTGCTTGAGCGTGATGCGATTGTTGGCATTGCATGGATTGATGTGTCAGTTGGTCGCTTTCAGGCAGCAGCCCGGAACCTTGAAGAATTAAAAGATCATCTGTTGAGGCTTGATGCATCTGAGATACTTTGTAGTGAACGAGACCGGTCTTTTATAAAAAAAATTCTTGCTGAATCTGGAATTAAAACGGTATTGACTGTGCGGCCGGAATGGTGGTTTGAGGAGAAACAGGCTGAAGCAAAGGTCACCTCGGCAGTTGGTAGCCTTCGGTTCGATGGGCTGGGTTTTAATTTGCCAGAGGAACAGTTAGCACTCACTGCAGCTGGAGGAATCCTTGCGTATCTCGAGGAAAATGAACCAGCAGCAATCGGTCGCATTAAGACTCTTGCAGCCTGGAGGCCCGGGTCGCGGATGGAGATTGATGAAGCGACCCGACGGAGTTTGGAGCTTGTACGAGGTTCTTCTCAGTCTGGACATCGTCGAGACGGTTCGCTGGCTGGTGTCTTCGGGAAAACACGTTCGGCTATGGGAAGCCGGCTTCTGGTTGATTGGCTGAGTGCTCCTTTAGTTGAAAAGACTGCAATTGAGGAGCGAATAGACGCAGTCGCCGTCCTTGTGGATCATCCCGGAATTGCTACTCAACTAACAGCAACACTTCAGGGTGTCGGTGATATTGAGCGATTGATAGGACGTGTTATGTCCGGTCGGGCAGGACCTCGAGACATCGAGCGAATCGGTCACGTCACGAAGATTCTGCCGGAATTAATCAGACTGCTTGGTGAAGCGGGGGCACTTGTGGCAACAGATGCCCCGAACGGCTCGACGCTGCTGGCTAATTTCGGTGAACATCTTGATCCGTGTCTCGATCTCTCAAAGAAAATTATGGCAACGCTTCGTGATGGCTGTCCGACGTTTGCCCGTGACGGGGGGTTTATTCGGCCAGGATTTGATAGTCGCTACGATGAGTTTGTCGAACTCGCGACGGGTGGAAAGGCCTGGATTACTCAGTATCAAGCCTCCGAGAGCGAGCGGACGGGCATTCCAAGGCTAAAAGTTGGGTTCAACCGTGTATTTGGGTTCTTCTTGGAAGTTGGTCGGGGCTATTCAGACAAAGTGCCATCTGAATATGTTCGTAAGCAGACCGTAAAGAATGCTGAACGATATACGACACCAGAGTTAGATGAACGGCAGCGACAAGTTCTTGGTGCTGAGGAAGAGGGTATTCGTCGTGAGCTGGAACTCTTTGAGGATCTACGAAATTTTGTAGCACAGCACCGGGCGCGCCTGGATGATGTTGCGGAGCAGGTAGCAACAGTTGATGTACTCCTAACCTTTGCCGACGTGGCGAGGTCACGTCGATGGGTCCGGGCTGACATTTCCGATGACTCGGTACTTGCGATTGACCAGGGGCGGCATCCAGTACTTGAGCAGTTGTTGCCTGCAGGCACGTTAGTGCCGAATGATCTAGCACTTGTTGGGAAACATGTGGAGGGCGATGGTGAAAATTCGCTTCCTTCGGTCTTGTTAGTTACCGGGCCAAATATGGGTGGAAAAAGCACGTTTATTCGCCAGGCCGCGCTCCTCGCAGTCTTGGCTCAGGCAGGCTCATTTGTGCCAGCAAAGGCAGCGAGAATTGGAATAGTTGACAGATTGTTCGCCCGAATTGGAGCTGGGGATGATCTTGCCAGTGGTGCGAGTACGTTTCTCGTTGAGATGTCGCAGACAGCACGTATTCTCAACAGAGCCACTGAGAAAAGCCTGGTAATTCTGGACGAGGTTGGTAGGGGTACAAGCACATTTGACGGGCTGGCTCTGGCTCAGTCTGTTGTTGAGTACATCTATAAAAAACTGTATTGCAGGACTTTATTTGCAACGCATTATCTTCAGCTCGCAGCGCTTGAGAAATACGCAGGTGTCGCAAATGCTCAGGTGCTCGTTGAACAGCATGAAGGACAGCTGATTTTTCTTCATCAGGTTACTTCAGGTGCTGCAGATAAAAGTTGGGGGGTACACGTCGCGCGGCTTGCAGGTGTTCCCGATGATGTGATTCATCGGGCCAGAGATCTGTTACTTGCCTACGAAGCTGGTGGAACGCATAAGTCTGGGAAATTAAAACGTTCTCATGATTCAAGTGACTCGCAGTCACTTTTATTTGATTAATTGATTGCTGCTGATATGAGACTTTGCGTCAAAGTGGTGACGAATGGCATTCAGTACTGCAGTCGATATGTTTTCCTGTGTCACTGTTTGGAGTGCCTGCCAACCAGGGACTGCATTCACTTCAAGTACCCATGGTGATCCATCACGATCAGGCAATATGTCAACGCCAGCAATGGTAGCCCCAATTGCATGGGCAGATGAATAAGCGAGTTGGAGCCATTCTTTCGGAGGAGTAAATATCTCAGCTCGTCCGCCACACGAGATGTTTGTCCGCCATTCTCCGTCTGCGGCAACTCGCTTTATTGCGAATGCATCTGATCCAACAATAAGAATACGTGCATCCCACCCAGCATTTCCAATGTACTCCTGGGCTACTGCAACACCGGTTTCAGAGAAAAAATGAGGGACCTGTTTCGGGTCACCCTCAAACTGGACGATTCCCTTGCCATTGGATCCAAAAATAGGTTTGAGCACGGCAACGCCACCGAATTCATCAGTACAACTTTTGAGATCCGTCGGCGATTGGACAATCGCCGATCGAGGTACAGGTATTCCAGCATCCATGAGCTGAGTGGTGGTTAGATATTTATCAATCGCTGACTCCAGTGATTTTGGGTTGTTGATTACAACGCGGCCTCTGTTGGAAAGTCGTGTGAGGAGGTCCATGCGGGTGATAACCTGCTCAAGTGTTCCTGTAGGCATTGTGCGGACTAAGACCGCATCTGAGTTGTGAAGAGAATCAGGACGAAATCGTTCCTTACGGCTGTCGGCGATAGAGCCTATTGTCCCCCAATCAATTACAAAGCCGCAGATGTTTTCAGACGAGCACGCCTTAAGCAGTTCGGCGACGTGCCAACTCTTGGCTGACCCTAGTATGGCGAGCGACGAAAGCATGATGGAATTAACCGGAAACTGAGAAAGATTTTTCGACTATATCTGGTGATAATAAACCGAATTTGTGGTGACGACCGGAGTCAAGGTTTCTCAATTCAAGTACCGCTGGCGCAAAGAGTGCTGGATCAAGTGCGTAGAAGTCTTGGTTTGCCTGTTTGAATAAAACAGAAAATAATTCACCATGAAGAGTTGAATGGCTGCTGACAGCCTGAGGACCAATAGCCTCTAGGCTTTCATCATCACCAATTACGTCAAGTCGTACGACACCACCGTAAAGAATCGCGTCGTTCGCACAACCAATTGCGGCGAGTGATCCTTGCATCTCAGGCGGAAGGGGGGCGACCCCGCTGCCTCGAACAATGCGTTCTAGATCAAAACCGCACTCGTGAAGTTGGTGAAGTGCTGTTTCGAGTGATCGAGCAATGACCTGAACCATTCCGGCCGTACTCTCTGTTGCGGCAACAAGTAATGTAAGAGCGTGAGCAGGAAGGCCGGTTAGGGAGGCGAGTTCCTGACAGACAGTTTGTGGAGGCAGTCGATTGGTTTCGAGCAAACCGACGGTTATTTCCGGTTGTTCTCGGCGACCAATCGTCTCGAAAATTTTTTCTTTCCCAATTGCCGCGCGAATTGGTCCACTTGCCATCGCTTTGAAATTCTCGTGATCAATCTGCCAGCCTGCATATTGCGAGGCTAGGCAGGCGGATACGGGATCATTCGAACGCACTTGAACAAGAGGCCATGGGCATTCCGGCCAGATGGCTGAAAGAGATAGTGAGCTATCCTTGGAAATCAAATCTGTTTTTCCACGGCCACCCATTGCGACATCAGCCATAATAACGCCGAGTTCCGCTGTTCCTTGGGCTTCTACACCACAGTCAAGAATTTGCGTGCCGGAACAGTCGCCTACAGTGGCCAGGTATTTTTCTGGCGAGGCAAGAAGCCCACGAAGACATAGCGAGGCACCCTCACTCAGTGACTTTACGGCATGTGAAGGACTGCTTGTTGGAGTCTCTGTATTATGCAACGGGTAATGCTATGTTAAGGGGAGTTTGGTGACGGTGAATGCGAAATCGTCGGTGTGGGAATACGAATCCCAACTAGACGTTTGTCTAGACGGTACCTTGAGTGGTCTCGAGAAGCGTCGCACACTGCCTACTACTAGTGTACACCGAGTATTCTTATTTTTCTGGAGATTGTTGTGCCAAGCCTAACGGTGGAAAATTACATCAAAGCGATCTATCAGATCTCTGTTCAGCAGGATAATAAGCCTGTGA
>JBDOMQ010000326.1:0-4715 GCA_039831725.1 Pirellulales bacterium | reverse complement strand
GCTTACAAGTAACATCCTGATTGCGATCATTCTCATTGCGATTCTACCTCTTTAACGGAACACTTCTGTATCCTGTTTTGTGCAGACACACATCGTTCATGGATAAGAGCATAGTAATCGGACCATGCTGCAACACATTATGTATGTACCATCTCTATTCAGAATGATGAAGTCATGTCATTGAGTACTCAGGCTCAAGCTTTGCGAACGTGCAGAGAATTCTGGTGCATACCGGCTGCGAATGGTCGCGAAACCACTTGATGATTGCCCTCGGTGTGCAACACGCAGTGAATACTCAAGAACGTGAGTCCCTTCCGGTAAACGTTCAAAGAAAAACTGTGTACTTGCGTCTCTGGTTACCTGATACCAACCAACACCATCTGCCCATCGCCAGCCTGAAAGAACATCGATTGGTTCAGTCACGCTTGGCCGGTGGTCTGTGAGTTCAAGAAACTCGTATGTTCGATCACTTGTGATTTTCAACCGTACAACAAGTTCTTCACCTACGTTCACTTTTTCTAATGACACCACTGGCTCAAGTACAGGGCCTGACTTTGTCATTGTTTTAATAAAAAGCTCTTTTGTCACTGCTAGTTCATCTCGGCCCGATGCCTCAACATTTTCAATGTGATCGAGATACTGCCAGTGAACACCGCCAAACGCCAACCCACCACCATCGGCTTTCTGAAAACTTATTTCTGCCATCGAAGGTGTAATTTCTTTGCGGACAAATCTATTTTCAAAAAACCCGGTGCCTGCCTCTACCTTGCTTGCTCCATTTTCACCTGGCTTTAACAGCTCCCCACCAACAGTGACCTCAACTAATGATAAATCACCAAGAAGATCACCCCCTCGGCCCAAAAGTACGCCAATAGCATTTGCAGTAGCCGGACTTCCTCGCCAATGGCTCGTTCTCTTTTGTTGAATAAGCCAGGCCTTCATTGCTTCGACTGATTCAGCATCACCACTAATTTCATCAAACGCTTCAATCATGAGTGACTGCGTTTCAATAGGTGCTTGTGCCCAACTCCACCACATCGGATGTCGGTTTCGCCACCACATGCCTTGCCAATTGGCTTCGCCACGATCAGCGGCCTGCTCACCTCGCGGACCACCGACCGCTCGTTGCTTGAGGCTTTCGATTATCGACTCTGCTGTTTCACGCTCCCCACTACGAAAAAGTGCAATAGCCAACTGCCCCTGACTGCGATTATTTGAGAATTTCATCCAACTGTTCTGTCCTACCCGGATGCACCAAGCATGGGCTTCAGCCGCATCCCCAGCAGGTGGCGCATCGGCGAGGAAAAAACTTCTTGCATAGAGAGCAAATACACCGAGCTGAGTGAGCACTGGCTCTGAAGCCGACGCCGCATTCCCGGCTTGACGAGCACGCTCCTGACGTTGTTCAGCTATCCGCTTTTCTTCAATGAGACGAGCGTCAATCCATGGCAGTGCAGCCTTTGCCGAAGCAATATCGACATCTACTCCATTCGCCCGAAGTCGACCAAAGCCTGAAACAATCGACAGAGTAATTGTGTCGCTGGAACGACCTCCCGGAAACCACGGCCACCCTCCGTCAGGATTCCGCAGGCTATTGAGGCGTTCGATCGCTACAGAAATCTCAGACCGGACACGGTTGGTATCAAAAAGATTCGCAACCCGAGCCCGGGCCTCAGTTTCACTGGTGGCATCACGTACCCATGGCGTTTCTGCGAGAAGAGTCTTCACAAGAACTTCATTTTTTTCAAGCGGACTTTTCAGTGTGTTTGTACCGCGCCATTGCTCAAAAATCTTTTCAATTCGCGGGTCCCCTGCAACAAGATGCTTCGCGTATGCATTTGCATACAGTCGATAAAAAAGTGCATCAATGCTTTCATCACTTCGGTCCATCAAGTAAGGAAGAGCCATCACGGCATACCATGCTGGGTTTGAGACAGCCTGAATAGCCAGCGACTCGTTCTCGATAGCGGATGATCCCTCTTGCTTGCTTTCTAGCAGCTTTTCTAACACGACCGTACGTTGCTCACCACCACGAACCGTAACTGGAATTGTCTCAGTGACGAGCACTTTCCGAGGGAGCACAGGCAGTGTCGCTTCCTCTCCATCAGAAAGACGACGAGCTGATCCAGTCGTTGTTCCTGTTGCACGATACCGAAGAGCATCTGTTCCATCCGCAACAAACACGGTGAAAAATACTGCCTCAGATGCCCCCGCTGGCAAATCAAAAGACTGTTCACTCTGATCCTGTATCAAAGCATCAAGGCTATCATTCGTGCGGGCATCAAACAGAGCAAACTGCACTGTTCCCGAGAGACGTCCACTCGATTTATTACTTACTTTCACTGGAACCTGAATACGATCACCTTCACGTAAAAACCGAGGTGGCATTGGCTCCACCATCAAGTCCTTTGATGTCACACAGGTATCGAACAGTGTTCCACTTCGAATCTGTTTGTCATGCGCAAATGCTTTGAATTGCCAGGTTGTTAGTGTGTCGGGCAAGACAAACTCAAGCGTGACACTTCCGGCCTCATTTGAAGTAAGCGTCGGCATGAAAAAAGCAGTTTCCGCCATGTTGGTGCGAGGTGGGGGTGCAACTGCACCATTTCCTCTCTGATTTTCTCCCTCTCCGCTACTTTCTGTTTCTTTTTGGGGCGCGGAATTGAGCTTCGCCTCTCGGTTTGCACTCGCATTGTCCATCATCATTTCATCAGAGGCAGCAAAAGCCACTGCCCCTTTCGCCATAGCTCCCTCAGGTACCGCCATTGCTGCCGCCGGCATACTTCGCATTCTTGCAATACCTCCACCCCCCAACATGCCTCCGAAGCGACCATTGACTGGTGATCCAAAGGGGCGACGAAATCGATGATAAGAAATACGAACACGTTGATGATCACGTGCCCATGATCCACGAATCTGCTGCATCGAACTCACTGCGTTTGTAAACTTCAGCTGCCAAGGACTCGAATCACGTGCGAAGAGTGCAAGGGTTGGCCATTGGTGTGATGCGAGTGCATCAAGTGATTGGTCGTAAAGCGTTGCCGTCATCTCTGCAAGAGTGGCTCGTGCAGGACCAGCGAGTGGATCAGCCTCTGTGCGAATGGTTGCCTGCCAGACTTGCTCCGTTGCTGGTTCCAATCGTCTGGTGAACTGTTCCCATTCGATAGACAACTTTTTATCCGTCCATGGCACATCAACTCTTTGTGATTCTTGGTAGAGACGACCCTCACGAACCATCCATGCACGAAGCGTGACACCGCCCCGATGAGCATCTTCTATATTAAATGAAATTAAATTCTGTGTCCTCTCAGCGTTTGTCCAATAACGCTTCAGCACGCGACCGGATTGGACAATTTCGACCAAAAAACTGCCTTGGACATATCCGGTTCCCACAATCGCGCGCAACTCATTTGCAACTTCAACTGTTGAATTCTCAACTCGTAATACAAATGGCTTTTTGATTTCATATTTTTTTGCATTGGGGTTGAGTACTTCAACGAGCTGTGTTGCCCTGACTTCGGGGCGGTCTTCTGTTGCCGGAATCGTAAATGTCGCTCGGTAGATACCGGGATGGAGTTGTACTGTAGTCTGGCCTTTACCAGTGGAGGCATCCGTCACAATTTCATTCGCCGATATCTGTTTTCCATCGGCCCATGTTTTTGGATCGTCATCTTGCGGCTCTGGAAGAACAGCTCGCCCTCCTCTTTTTTGTCTTTGCAACACGTCATATGGAATTGAACGCACTGTGAGATCAGGCCTGGCAACACGCTTCGGTTGAAGTAATTGATTGATTCGCAGCGTTCCAGACACCCCTCGGGGTGCGGCATCAAGCGATAGAGTCGAAACGTTGATTGTGACCGAGGCTGTATTCTCATCATTCGTGACCTGCCAATCACCAACATCGAGGGTTGCTTCCACATCAACATATCCAGCCGAAACTCGCATATTGGCTGACCGTGTTTCACCACCTGAATCAGTCACATCAGCAGTCACGTGATACGTGAATATCGGTAGAGACTCTGGTGGTGATACTCGATCAGGTACAGCTGGAAACGTAATGGTGAACGTTCCGTCGGCATCTGTTATTGAATTCCCACGGGCTATGCGTCGTGTTCCGCTGTCAAACGGGAGCCATGGAAAACACCACCGACACCATATTGGAAATCGAACCTCTCGCTTCACATTCCAGACAACCTTTGCACCTCCAACGGCCAAGCCCGTGTATGTCGAAGCGGTTCCCGAAAGCGTTACATTTTTTTCAAGCTGAACAGACTCTGTCGGTGAGGCCAACTCAACCTGAAATTTCGGTCGCTTATATTCTTCAACACGAACACCCGTCGCACCTACTCCACCACTTCCTTGAGCACGCACGGACCATCTGCCAGGAAGTGATCCTGTCGGAATTGGAAAGGTGCCCTGAAAAGAACCAAAGCGATTTGTTTTCAACGAGAGTTTTGAAACTTGCCTTCCATTCACATCCTGAAGTGTTGCCTCAACCATAGCTTTTGAAACAGCAGTTGCACTACGAAGATCAGCTGCTTGTTCAATCAGAACACCTTTGAAATGGAGCTGTTGACTTGGTCGATATATTCCTCGATCTGTCATCAGCACGATCGACCGCGACCGTTTGGAACGTTGTGTATTGTCGCGGCGCCACAATCGTTCTGGCTCAGTCAATACGTGGTGAATCTGCCCATCAATTGTAGAAGACACAA
>JBDOMQ010000298.1:0-4739 GCA_039831725.1 Pirellulales bacterium | reverse complement strand
GCAAAACCTGAAAGCCGAGGCTACTTTTGCCGCCCTTGTACGGAATGATTTTGTCTTCAGTACCATTTATTTGAAGCCACCTTCTCCCTTTCGCAGGCACAATAGGAGTAGTAAAGTTTGCTCCTCCTGTTGGGTCCCATAAAAAGTTGGTGCCATCATGGCGATCTGGTCGAAGCCCGCCAATCGAGCATATTCCATGGTGAAACGTATCGGCTTCGAGTTCGATCATTAATTGGTTGAGAAGTCCAGCACCATTTGAAGATCCATGAATTGCAATATTATTCCCATCTGTAATTTTGCATGTTTTGATGTACTTGATGATTTGACGAATGAAATCAACATCAGGTCTTTGTGCTGACCATCCTTTCTTATAACCATCGGGAGCAATGATTATCCTGTCCGATAGACCTCTTTGAGCCTGTAGTTTCCGCGCCCCTGTGCCACCACGTCCATGAAGCAGTATGGATACAGGAAAAGGACCATCACCGTGAGGTACTTTTACATGAACTGGTCGGTCATAATCAGTTTCTTCAGACCAGGATTGTCGAATATGAAATGTTCCTGATTTGAGAACACCATTTTCGGCCTTAAAAACTTCCTGACTTACCGTTTTCTGTTTTGTTTGTTTAGGACGCTTACGATTACCTTGTGAGAATGCCGTCGACATCAATATGGTCGAGCACAATAACGTCGTAAGTAATTTGTTCATCATGTCTCATTCCTTCTTCTTCGCTTATTGGACATTCCCACCAATAGTCTCCTATTTTCCGTAGCGAATAGCAAGAATCAGAAGTGTCTGAATGAGATGACTTTTCGATACGAGAGCCACGTGCTTCTTTGGTCGTCGTAAACGAAACCAAAGAAGCCAATCAACGGACGATTATGATACGGAACCTCACAAGGAGCCTTTTGTTGTATTCCACAAGCTGAAACAATAATTCAATGGCACTCAAAAAGTGAGAGTTCCTTTTCATGTCATTCGTTGCAAAGCTTTCATGATGGTTGGATGTGTAGTGCCTCTTATGGTGATTGGTGCAGTGGTTGGGGTGTTTGCTTTGAAAGCACATTCAGGAGAACTATGGGAAAAGTTCCAGAGCTGCACACGGCTTTACAGGCCGGGCGCCATTCTGGGTGGTTCTTTGGGTGCTGGAACTGCAAAGATTTGTATTTCTCTAAACGATGATGAGATTCATCTAAAGAGTTAGGCGGAAAGAAAAAGAAGAGGAAATTACGATGAAAAAATCTATCTGTTGTTCGTGCCTGTTGGGCTCGTACCGTTCCTTAGCATGCATGAAGCTTATGCTGCCAAAAAGACTGAACTGCTGGCTAATGGGATGCAACTCAGTGATCAATGGATCATTACTGACGGTGTGTTAAGTCCTTCTGAAAATCCAGGCGGAGTCATCTGGTCCAAGGATGCCTTCGATAACTTTGAAATATCCATCGAATACAAAACATCACCGAAATGTAATAGTGGCCTCTTCTTTCGCGCGGATCCGAAAAACCCTGTCCAGGGTGGGTTTGAGGTGCAAATTGCCTCTCCAGGGCTGTACTCGGGCAAACATGTCGTTGGCTCTCTCTATGACGCCAAAGAGTCAGCTGTTCATTCCGGCAAGCCTGACGGCGAGTGGAATACACTGACAGTTCGATGGGAAGGGCCACACATTCGTGCAGTTCTCAATGAAGAAGAAGTGCTCGATCTTCTCATTGACGACTATTCGACGCACTCAAAAGGTCGCGTGAGACTATTCAACATGAAGGTGAGCTAATGCTTTCTGCTCGTATTCTTTGACGGCTTTTCCGGCTTCGACAACTTGTTTGTTCAGTGATTGAAACGCTGGGT
This sequence comes from Pirellulales bacterium, assembly GCA_039831725.1. Classification (GTDB taxonomy): domain Bacteria; phylum Planctomycetota; class Planctomycetia; order Pirellulales; family UBA1268; genus UBA1268. The sequence goes on along the minus strand of JBDOMQ010000298.1, from coordinate 2,896 downwards.
CATCATTCAGCGATTGCCTGACAGCGGTTCGTTTTTCAATGGCCTCATCAATACTCTTGAATGCCTCAGGGTAAGAGAGCTCAATCGCCTTCTGTAATCGCTTTGTTTCGGCCACTAACGCTTGAAGTTGTGAGTCGTTATTCTTTTCCAGCTCGTGTCGAAGCTGTGCCTGTTCAGAAAGGAAACGATGCTGTGGAATGTCATCGGACCGAAGTACCTGTAAGTCCGGGTATAGAGAGACGACGTATTCATCTTCGGCCTTGCGGGCTTTGTTGATTGCGTTTTCCATCTCTTTGAATGTTGTATCGGTTCCTCTTGTTTTCTTTTTCAATGCAGCAATTTGTTTTGAAAGTTGCTTATGTGTTTGGAAAGCGTCAGGATAGGTCGTGTGTAGTGATGACTGAAGAGATTCATGGAGGGCGACAAGGTCCTGGTATGTTTTGTCGAACCGCGTGAGATCTGATTTAACATTTATCAAATCGTATTTTATTCGTTCTTCTTTTGTCCTCGATACAGGTGGTCGTCTTTCTTGGGTATCTGCGAGTTGATTTCGGACTGACTCCCAATTTTTCTTCTGTCCAATCGCCTGCCAAATGAAAACGTTGTCGATAGAAGCTCCAGGAAGGTCAAATTGAAATGCCAAGTATTCACGGGTGCGATTTATAATGGGATGTGAACCATACACGAATGTGTTGACTGAAGTATGGGCGACCATTTCATCATTCCAATACTCGACAGTTATTGTGTGCCATGAATTTTGTTGAGATAGGCTTACACATTCACCAAGGTGCGAGGGAACAAAGCCAGCGTCACGATCACTCGGTGTGTTGACTTGAAAATAGTTTGGGCGGATTTGGGTAACGCTGTTGTAGTGGCCGCCACTCCCAGTGACCAGGCGGATGTCCGTTGTTCGATCTGAAAACTTGAAATCAAACTGAATAATCGTGTTGTAAAAAGAGGCGTCCTGTATCCGCACGCGACGATTCTCAGTTGGATAGAGTTCGGTTCGGTGCAGGCTGCCATCACGGAGACGAAAGTCTCCTTTGAAGGCCCACCGATGCGAGACAGTATCCGGATCAAAAGTTTCAGAAAAGATAAGTTCGCCAGGTAAACACATGATAGTCGTGGGCTCTTTAGCCGCTGCAGTGGCAACTCCGACGGTGGCCAAGTTCAGGCAGATAGCAAAGATGATAAACATCTGGTTGGTCTTCATGTGATTGTTACTCGGTGATAATTTTGAAGTGAATGAAATGTCGAATGCGGCATCGTTGCGAGACCTGTTGCATACTTACTGGGGATCTGCAGAGCAGACATCACCACACCCGTCGGCTTTCTCCTCTTCAAGCATCCCGAAGGCAACTCGTGCGGTGGCTGCTGTTACGCCGCTATTAACAGCCGAAGTAACTGCAACCAAGGCATTGAGTTCGTGGTCGGTCAATCCAATACTACGGGCCTTTTCAATCCGGTTTCGAGTGCAAACCTGACAGCCACGAGTCATTGTCACGGCGAGGCCAATTAAATGTTTCTCTCGTTCACTCAATAATTCCGTGTTATGTGTTTGCTTGATGTGATCTACGATTAGGGTGTCGTCGTAAGGCATAGTCGATAACTCTTTTGGCTCAGTAAATTAACCTCTAGTATATAGAATGATTGATCATGAGGTTTTTGGGTAGTTGTTATGAATCAAGTCTTGAAAATTGTTTTTTTCAGTATGGCTGCCTTCACGGTACTATTTTCTGGAAAGCTTCAAGCTGAAAAAGCATCTTCGCCACAGAATATTCTGTTTATTGCCGTTGACGACCTGAATGACTGGGTTGGTGCATTGGGTGGTCATCCTCAAGCTCTGACCCCAAACATAGACAAGCTTGCTAAACGAGGCCTGCTGTTCACCAACGCTCACTGCACAGCACCGGGTTGTAATGCTTCCCGTACTAGTCTTTTGATGGGGCTTCGTCCATCGACCACAGGTATCTATCAGAACGCGCACGATTGGCGTAAGACCTCGCTTGTTGATACCGCTGTACACGTACCGCAACACTTCAAGAACAGCGGGTACAAGACACTTGGAACTGGCAAGCTTTTTCATGCCCACACGTTTTTCGACAACAGGCATCTTTCAGGGTTCAGTGACCCGAAAGCATGGGACGACTATTACCCCTCACTGACCCAACAGATGCCTCCCGAGATCATTCCTGAAACATGGCCTGTCAACAGCAGCACGAAGTTTTACGGCGGCCACTTCGACTGGTCACCGCTTCAAATTGCCAATTCCGAGATGGCTGATGCCAAAGTAGTGAAGTGGGCTAAAAAACAACTTGCAAAAGAACATGAGAAACCACTTTTTCTATCTGTCGGAATCTACCGTCCTCATGTTCCGTGGTACGCGCCGCAGAAATATTTTGACCGGTTTCCTATCAATTCTATCGAGCTTCCTAAACATCTCGATCAGGATGTTGCTGATCTTCCCAAGGCAGCAAGAAAATTGACAAAAAGCCAATGGCATGAGTGGATTGTTGCCAACAAACAATGGAAAAAAGCGGTTCAAGGCTACCTTGCATCATTGTCCTTTGCGGACGACATGGTCGGAGAACTTCTCACTGCGCTAGATGATGGGCCACTCGCCGACAACACAACCGTCATTCTCTGGGGAGACCACGGCTACCACTTGGGAGAAAAACAACACTGGGAAAAGTTTGCATTGTGGGAAAATACAACGCGTGTACCGCTGATTGTCTTCTCCCCACAGCACACAAAATCCAACACAAGATGTGAGAATCCTGTCAGCCTGCTTGACCTGTATCCAACCCTGATTGAACTTTGCGGACTCAAGAGTCCCCCGCAAAAACTTGAAGGCCAGAGCTTCGTTGACCTGCTGATCCAGCCAGACCTACTCACC
>JBDOMQ010000045.1:0-4753 GCA_039831725.1 Pirellulales bacterium | reverse complement strand
CACACCAGCGGCCACTCCTTACTTTGGATTTCCTGGTGAGATTGGCGACCGTACTGTTCTCAATGACCAGGTTGCATCGGAAGCGAATAAAGTCTCCCAAACTTCACAACCACAGGTTACTGAGTCACTTGGTCTTTCTCACCTGCCGCATGAATTCGCAGAGTCTTTCAGTAAAGCACTCCGAGACCACCTGCCAGTACTCGATAAAATACCTACAAACACTACCGGCCTCCCTCACGCCGTGATGCTCTCCACTGAAGAAAGACTTTCTTTGGAGAACCTTGCGAAACGAGCTGACAGTGGTTCTGTCTCTGTTACTGCATTTAATCGAATTCCTGCTTCCGAACCAACAAATCAATCAGAAGATTCCCTCCAACCTTTCGAAATTGATGGGTCAGCAAGAGACTCGGCAGAACAATTCGTACAGTCGCCAGTGAACGAGAAGCCAAGTGTATTAGACGCACATCCAGTGCTTGACCGAGGTACAGATAGCCCTGAAGCACAAGCGGCCGACATTGCCACGTCCGTAGCTGCTGATAAGCCAGGACCATTGGTTTCAAATGATCATTCAACATCTTCGAAAAAGAGCCCTCTTCCTTCCGCACTACAAGCTTCGGCCGATCGTCCAGCTCCGACGCCGATGGAAACACAGGGCCATGTGAGCGGTAATACGGATGTCGAATCACCAGACTCACTGCGATCGCTCGTTTCTCGAACACTGACGGCTCCAGAGGATTACCCACAAGTTGAAGACAAGAAAGCCACGCTTACTTCAAAGTCTTCTCAAGGAGGATCTGACGCAGTAGGAAAGGGCCTCCAAGCAGCGGCGGTTGCACTCGAAAAAGTAGAGAAGACGGTGCCTGTGCAAAGTCTTTTGACGCGAACTTTGGGGCAACCAACTACAAAAATTCTCCCTGAGAATAGTGCTAGTAAAAAGACGATTTATCCATCCACGGCAGCGACGAAAGTGCCGCTCTCTTCACTGAATATCAAGAAAAGTCTCAAACCGTTTTCGGCAGCACCAGCAGAAGCGCTCGCAGTGCCCCAACCAAAGCGTTGGAAAAAAAACCCTGACGTTCGTCTTACCCCTCGTTACGCTCGACCACATACAGAAAATGCTCCATCTCCTCCGCTCCAACTCGAGCAGGCAGGAAACCCGCTTGCAACACATCCGCAGAAATTGAAATCTGAACACCACCCGTCATCTGATAAATCCTGGGTTAATCTCGACGAAGGCACCTGGTCAGAGGCCATCACGAGTACAAAAGTAGAGTCCCCAATATCTCCAGAGACACCGCGGGAAAGAATTGTAAAACGCCTGTCTGCAGAGCGCAAAGCAACAGAGTTGCCACCGCCGCCAAACGCCCCACTGCCCACTTCCAATCCTCTACTAAATACCAAGGGGACTTCGGCTACCGAACCACCTCCAGAACAACCAATAAAACGGATTATTGAGCGATTACGGCCCGAGCCAGGAGAACGTTTACGGGATCGCATCGGTCAAAATATAAAGATTTTTGAGGCCACTACATTAGCTACAGCCACATCACCATTAACAGTATGGCCACCTCCACAAGCACTCTTACAGAAACTTGATGAACTGGCCGCGGATGGCCCTCCGCGGCCATCGTCGTATAAAGATACGTGTAAATGGGTTGACCAGACGACATCTTCTTTGTCTTACATTTTGACGACTCGTGGTCCACACGATCCTCAGGCGATACCCGCTCTCATCACCCTGAACCAATGCTTCGATGATGCGATGGTCTTGGCTGATTCTCTTTCTGATATCAATCGTGCGGCCCAAATTCGCCGAGCGGCTTTTGCTGTCAAACGCCGCACAAAAACATGGCACGCTGCTGCAATTCTTGCTGAAGGGCTTACAGAGAAAACAGCTGATGATAAAAAAATACTGGATGACATCTCTTCTCTTCTTGCATCACTCGAGGCCTTTGAAATGGATTCAAATGCTGAACGTGCCACTGAAGTCCGTCAGGCTCTTGCAGGAGTAGAGCGGTCAGAGTTAGTCCAGCTTGAAACACTGAGACAGGCTGTTATTCACCACTATGCTGCACCAAATCTTCGAGTTGCTTTTGATGAGGTGTTTCTCACAAGGCTGATGCCGGAATCGCCAAGCCGAACTGAAACAGTCCGGGACGTCATTCTTGGAAAACCTGTCCGAGGGCGACGTGTGGTTGAGCAAATAACATCTATAGACCTGACTCCAGATGCTGATGAAATCTGCTTTGACCTAACTGTTGACGGCCAAGTTTCAACCTATGCAATTACTGAAACAGGACCAATAGAACTTACATCAAGAGGCTCCGGCCAATTCACCGTGAAGAAACCAATGAAAATTGGTCGTGACGGTCTCATTGTGGGCCGATCGGTAGCTTCGGCGTCGAACCGCGCTCGCCTCATGAATGTTTCTACAAGTTTCGATTCTGTACCGCTCATGGGCTCCTTGCTACGGACACTTGCTCGCAATCAACATGCGGACAGTCTCCCAGAAGCAAATCGAGAAGTTGCTCAAAAAATTGTCTGGCAGTCGTGTCGCGAAACAGACAAGGAGTCAGAAGAAAAGTTTGCAGTATTATCAGGCCAGATTGAAAACAGCTTCTGGCAGCCTTTAGTACGACTCGGCCTCAGTCCGACTCCATTCATGGAGACGACGGAAGATAGAGCCACACTTCGGCTACGACTCAATGCTGACACCCAATTGGCGGCACATACACCTCGACCCCGTGAGCCTGATGGGACACTCTTTGGCTATCAAGTCCATGAATCGGCTATCAATAATGCATTCGAGAGGCTTGGTATTAAGGGCCAAAAACTTTCACTTGAAGAACTCTTTATTCACGTACAGCAACAATTAGGTTTGGAACAAAATATTCCAGAAGATCTACCTGAGGGTGTTTCTGTTGCATTTGAACAGGTTGAACCAATTCGAGTCGATTTTGATCGGGGACTTGTGCACGTAAAGATCTCTATTGATGCCCTCGAGAGTGGTCGCCGGGACTGGTATGATGTCATTGGTAGCGTTACTTACAAACCGATAGCTTCTGGTAACGCGATTTTTCTCCAGCGAGAGGGACCAATTCGTATCAGTGGACCTGGCCATAGAGGGCGGATTGAATTCGCGTTACGAACAATATTCGGGAAAATTTTCCCCAAAGAAAGACCTGTCCCAATAATACCAAAAAAATTTACTGAACATCCTCGACTCCAAGATCTCACCACCCTGCAGGCCATGAGTTGGGACGGCTGGGTTGCAATCGCTCTCGGTGATACTCCTCAACTCCAAACGGCAGAAAATCAGGAAGAACAGCCGACCGCCATCCGCTAGGAAGCAACTCGTGACCACTCCTCGTACATATGTAACGCGGACGGGTTGCAAACAAGGCCAGCACCTCTGACAATTTGGGAATTGTCTTCTGTTCCCAACTGCTTCTCCCGAAAGGACTTCACCGTGCCAAACCAGTCTGAGTCATTCCGAACAGAATCTGACAGCATGGGACAGGTTCAGGTCCCTGCTGATCGCTACTGGGGCGCTCAGACTGAACGTTCACGCGATAATTTCAAGATTGGTGTTGAGCGATTTCAGTGGGGACGGGCAGTCAAACGAGCCCTCGGCATATTGAAAAAATCAGCGGCTCTTGCCAACGGTGAACTGGGCCAACTGCCTGCTGACAAGGTGCAGCTGATTGCTCAGGCGGCTGATGAAGTGATTGCTGGCACTCTTGACGATCACTTCCCGCTGGTTGTCTTTCAGACGGGTAGTGGCACGCAGTCAAATATGAACTCCAACGAGGTGATCTCAAACCGGGCCATCGAGATAGCCGGTGGTGAGATGGGTTCGAAGCAGCCGGTGCACCCAAACGATGATGTCAACCGAGGCCAGTCATCTAATGACACCTTCCCCACGGCTATGCACATTGCAGCCGTCGAAGTCATTCACGATAGGCTGCTGCCAGCAGTTCGAGAGTTGCGGAACACGTTTGCCCTACTCGAGAAGCAGTACGCCGACGTGGTGAAGATTGGCCGAACCCACCTTCAGGATGCGACCCCAGTCACCCTTGGGCAAGAGATCTCCAGTTGGCGAGCACAGCTTGACGATCGGCTGGCTGGCATCGAGCGGGCTCTGCCTGGCCTTTATGAATTGGCCATCGGCGGCACCGCCGTCGGCACGGGCCTCAACGCCCACCCACAGTTTGGTAATACCACGGCTGCCTTTATCACCAAGGAAACAGGCCACCCCTTTATTTCGGCACCAAATAAATTTGCATCGCTTGCTGCTCACGACGCACTCGTAGAAGTAAGTGCGGCCGAACGTGGACTTGCAATGGCCCTTTTAAAAGTTGCCAACGATATCCGCTGGTTAGCCAGCGGCCCACGCTGTGGTATTGGTGAAATTGCGATACCAGAAAATGAACCGGGAAGTTCGATCATGCCGGGGAAAGTCAACCCGACTCAGTGCGAAGCGTTGACTATGGTTTGTGCTCAGGTTTTTGGCAACGATGCAACAGTCGCCTTTGCCGGGAGCCAGGGCAATTTCCAACTAAACGTCTACAAGCCAGTCATGATTCATAACGTCTTGGAAAGCGCAGATCTACTCGCAGATGGCTGCGACTCAATGCGTGTTCATTGTGCAACAGGAATAACACCAAATCTTGATCGTATAGCACAACACCTAAACGATTCACTTATGCTTGTAACAGCACTCAATACACACATCGGATATGAAAACTCAGCA
>JBDOMQ010000044.1:0-4776 GCA_039831725.1 Pirellulales bacterium | reverse complement strand
ATGCGGCCTGATTCCTGACCAAAGAGCTGCCCTTGATGGGCCACACGCAGGAGCAGCACAGTGCGCGTTGGTGAACGATACACCCATAGCAGCTAACCGATCGATATTCGGTGTTTTGCACTGTGTGTTTCTGCCTGTATAGCCAACCCAATGATTGAGGTCGTCGACGGCGATGAAAAGTATGTTTGGCTGTTTAGCCAGAAGATTTCCAAAGCCAGTGCATGATAGCACGATACAAAATGAAAGAATGGTCTGTAAACGTATTGAGTTCAATTGCATGCCCCTAAACTTTTTTTGACAAGTGTAACTTTGAATGCCGTAAACCACAGTAAGAAAAAAAGAATGGTCAGGCGTCAAGCGATGGTAGTAAGCGAGGTAGCTATTGCAAGGGCTTCATTTTAACAAATATGTTGCGGTTGATTTATTCATTGTTTTGCGGTGCCTCATCCTGCTGCTTAAGTTGATCAATCATCTTCTGGACATCAACTTGAGCCTGGCAAAAAGTATCATCAGGATTCAATGACTCTTCATCTTTCATGGTTCTGTCTCGCTTGAGTTCTCATCAGATTGGGTTATTCAAAAATAGTAATAGGGCCCGCATTCGAAATGCCTAGCTAAATTTAAATTCCGCAATCGAATGCTATCGCAGATAAAAATGAGGCAATGGTCGTAAAGAGTATATACCACAGTCCAGCACCAATAAGATTTAGTACGCGGTGTTGTTTTTGCTGCATTCTGTTTTTTGGGTTTGCCCAGTACCAAAAAGCAACTTTAAGGATGGTGGCTAGTGCGATCAGGCACATGCACGGAGCAAAAAACAACATGCTCCATTCGACACTCCAGTAACGGTGTAAAAGAATTCTTTGCCAGCCAAAGAGAATGAGTCCACCAAGAAAACCACCCAAAGCGATATGAGACAGGTGGGTTTTTTGAGGTAGCCAGTAGTATGAAAAAGCACCAACTGTGAAGAATGTAATACCGCCGAATCCTTGAAGAGTTGCGTTGATCAAATGACCGCAGATCATCTGGGAGATAAGTAATCCAGTGCAGAGAGTTTGAATGAGAAGGAGCGGTGTGATTGCAGAAAGTGGCATCAACCATGGCCATCTTGTAGTAGCTTTAATATTCTGGAAATAGGAAAATAAAATTCCTGCTATTACGGAAAGCCACTGCATTTGCGTAAAAAGCAAAATATGCAGCACAAGCGGGCTTTTCATGGCAGATGCTTAGAGCGTTGGCAGAGATGGCATCGGGGGTGCCGATGCATGCCGGTGAGCAAGTCCACTCACAAGGTTTTCACAAATTGATTCAAGGTAAGGTCGTGCTTGTGGATCATCAAAATTCGCAACGGTTTTTCCCGCATCGCCATGTTCACGAATCGGTATCTGTATGGGAACCTCACCAAGCAATGGGATGTCGAGTTCTTTGGCGGTGCGTTTTGCACCACCACTTCCGAAAATATCGTAACGTTTATTATTATCCGGGCACAAAAAGAAACTCATGTTTTCTACCATGCCAAGCAATGGAATGTTGACCTTCTGAAACATTGCGATCGCCTTGGTTGCGTCAAGAAGCGCAACATCTTGCGGGGTGCAAACGACAACGGCACCTGAAAGCGGAAGGACCTGTGAAAGCGTCAACGCGATATCGCCAGTCCCTGGTGGCATGTCAATGATCAGATAATCGAGTGGCCCCCAGTTTGTGTCACGGAGCATTTGTTGTATTGCGCCGTGAAGCATAGGGCCTCGCCAAACAACTGCTTCACCAGGCGGCACAAGAAACCCCATAGACATAACCGGTACGGTTTCGGCGTTCAGTCCCGTTGGCAAGGTCTGATGAGGTTGCCCCGGGTTAAGTTGTGGTGGAACAATTCTTCCCTCTTCTATCGCTGGTCGACCTTCCAGCCCAACAAGGTGAGGTACACTCGGTCCATAGACATCTGCATCAAGAATGCCTACTTTGCTCCCGGCTCGAGCCAGGCCGATTGCAAGTGATACGGCGATTGTGCTTTTGCCAACGCCTCCCTTTCCTGATCCAACTGCAATAACACTCTTTGCCTCAAGGCCGACCTGACCAATTTTAGTAGGTGGCCTCTCATGAGGCGTAACAGTTATTTGTACATCAGAGATATCCGGGAATGCCGTTCTGAGGCGCTCTTCAATACGTCCGCGAGTTTGTCGCCAAAGAATTGCAGAATGTGTTGTGAGTGCAACATCAAGAGTAATCTTTTTTTCAGTTACGGCTGCCTCACCAAGCTGTCCCATGTCGGAAAGCAGTCTGCCCGATTCAGGGTCAGTCAGATCAGCAAGTAGCGCTCGAATATTTTCTGAAGTCAGTGCATTGTTCATCGATTACCCTTTTGTATTTCACCGGCAATCATGGCATCCCCAACAGGGATCTGTATTGTCTGTGGGGGCATGGTTTCTGTCGCTATAGTTCCAGAAATTGTGTCGCCGGCACGTAAGGCTGACGTAAAAAGTCCACGTGGGCGAATAGAGATCGAAAGAAGTACGACGAGACAGACAACCATAGCCAATCCCGAAGAAAGGCCACCATCTGCCTGCACTCCTTTGTCAGTCGATTTAAAGTACATGGCAGTAATCAAGCGAAGGTAGTATGCGGCTGCAATAGCAGCATTGAGCACCAAGACAATACTTAATCCTATAAACCATGCCCTTCGGTCGCCAAAGGCAGCATTTCCACTGTCTATGCTAAGTGATGAGGTTACAAGCGATAGCTTTCCCCAAAAACCAGGGAGTGGTGGAATTCCGGCGAGACTTAATAGGAAAGCTGCCAGGCAAAATGCAGCAACAGGATTCGTGGTCGATAATCCATTGAGATCATCAACAGTTTCAATCTCTTCAAGGCTTGGTCTTTTGTTGCTTGAAGTCGACCATTCAGGCCAACGATGACCGAGGTAGACGAGTCCACCAAACAACCCGACCGTGGCAAGTACATAAGTTGCCAAATAGAACAATGTTGAACCAAGTCCGTCCAGTGTCAAAGCGCTGGCCGTTATTAATTCTCCACCGAGTGGGCCTTGTTGAGATGTTGCTGCTGCAGTGACTGCTGCCAGACCAACCAACAGATATCCGGCGTGAGCAATAGAGGAGCAGGCTAAAAGTCTCCGTAAGTTGTTTTGGAGCAAAGCCATGCAGTTCCCAACGGTCATGGTTACGGCTGCAACGATAGCAAGGAGATGCCATGTTTGGAGAAGCAGTGTTTCGGCAACCGGGCCAACAGTTTGTCCACTGCCCAGTGGAGGAATAGCTAACGCAATTATGCGAGCAAGAATAACAATGCCGGCTATTTTTGGTAGTGTTGAGAGTACAGCGGCATTGCTTGTGCTTGTGCCTTCATAAACATCGGGAGCATAAAAGTGCATCGGAACAGCCGCCATTCGAAAAACTGCTCCGGCAAGTGCTGTTCCAAGCATCACTGGAAGAAGTACTGCGGCCATACTGGCTGTGATGGTGCCAACAACAATGGATCCCTCGATTGTGGGTGGAGCAACGCTACCAAGTGATTGAATTTGATTTCCAATAGCTAGCAACGAAGTCGATCCACCGAGGCCGTAGAGACAGGCTACCGAATATAAAAATAACGCAGATGCGACAAGTGACAGAAAAAAATACTTCAAGCTGGCTTCTTGCCCCGCAGCATCTGTTCGTTTGAGTGCCAACAAGATGTAAGTCGGAATTGAAACAAGTTCAAGTCCTATAAAAAGTAGAACCAGGTCATTTGCCAAGCCCACGAGAGAGAGTCCAGCCAAAAGAATTAAAAAAGTACCTGCCTCTTCACCAGTGCCACGTCGTCTATGTTGACTGCAATCGTCTTGTACCGCAGCTTGCCAATAATCTCCAGACTGGATAAGAGCAAGTACCAGACCAGTGGTATAGGTAAGAAGACGTATATAGAATGAGAACCCATCAATTGTGATAGGGCCTGATGAGCTGGTCGCACCGCTGTCAGGCTGACTTCCCGAGATCAGGATAGCTGTGCCTAGGCCAGTGACGGCAACGAGCCATCCGGCTCGAAGGCCACTAAAGGCTGCAGCAAGATACGCAATGAGTGCTGCTAAAAATAAAGTTATTTCTGGTGATAGAAGCAGAAAAGTTTCGAGAGACGTTGTCATCATTGCTTTACAGAAATTGGTTTTTGAAAAGTTGGGTGTGTCTTGGGTCGATCTTGTTGAGAACGGCTTTCATTGTTGTGCGTAATTATTTCCTCGCCCGTATGGTCTTGAGCTTGTTGCATCTGTTGGTTGAAAGCGTTGCTGGATGCAAGTGTCATTGTGCGAACGGATTGAGAAGACGGAGCGAGGAATGTGGCTGGCGCTAAACCAATCCAGAGTACAAACACAGTAAGTGGTGCGAGTGCCGCTATCTCATACCAACGTAAGTCAAGAGATTCCTGTGTCTCGTTGTCGATGTGAGAGGGTGGTAGTCGGGAATTTCCAAAGAAGACACGCTCGACTGCCCAGAGCATGTACCAGGCTCCAAATACGACGCCAACAACGCCCATGAGTGAAAGAATCAGATAGCTCTGCTGAAGTTCTGGAGAAACGCCCGTCCACGCTCTTTGAAAAGACCCAGCAAGAATCATAAATTCCCCAACAAAACCATTCAGTCCGGGAAGACCGATACTCGAGAATGTGAACACCATGAAAAGTGCCGTGAGCCACGGTGCTTTTTTGGCAATGCCACCAAGGCTCTGGATTGAACGTGTATGAAAGCGATCGTAAAGCATTCCAACCAATGCAAAGAGACCGGCAGA
>JBDOMQ010000291.1:0-4794 GCA_039831725.1 Pirellulales bacterium | reverse complement strand
ATTTATTGGCGTCGGTGTAATCGCAGCATCTCATGTCGTTGCGTCCGATGGTAGCACTTCACAAATTGATTTTTTTGAGGCCAACATCAGGCCAGTGCTTATCAAACATTGCTATGAATGCCATTCAGCCGAGTCCGGAGAAGCAAAAGGTGGCTTGCGACTCGATTCCAAACAAGGATGGCTTGTTGGTGGAGACTCAGGGCCGGCAATCATTCCTGGTAAGCCAAATGAGAGTCATGTTCTTCTTGCGATAAATTACAGTGGCGACATGTCAGAAATGCCGCCGAAATCGCGGCTCCCGTCCAAAGTGATTCGTGACTTTACTCAATGGATTGAAGACGGAGCTGTCGACCCAAGAGAAGCCGAAGGGGTAGCATTAGAAAAAAAGGTCATAGATATCGAGGCTGGAAAAAGCTTTTGGTCTTTTCAGCCACGTCGAACATTCTCTGAAGATGAGTCGATTGATGGGCTTGCTTGTCCTCAGTCGCCGCCTGCTTCTGCTGACAAGCTTGTAAGAAGGCTGTTTCTTGACGTGATAGGGCTGCCCCCAACTTTGGATGAGCAGAGGGAATTTCATGAGGTCTATCACAGTGAATCTCCTGAGAGAGCAGTCCAGTTAGCTCTCGATGACCTCTTTGGTCGAAAAGAGTTTGGGGAAAAGTGGGCTCGCCATTGGCTCGATGTTGCTCGCTATGCAGATTCCAATGGGAACGATTTTAATCTTACGTATCAACAGGCGTGGCGGTATCGAAACTATGTGATTCATGCATTGAATGACGATCTTCCGTACGATCAGTTTCTTCAGGAGCAAATCGCAGGAGATCTTCTTCCGTACGACACAATTGAACAAAGAAATAGGCAGCTCGTTGCAACAACATTTCTGATGGTTGGTCCGAAAATGTTAACCGAACGAGATAAGGAGAAGATGCGTCTTGATATTGCTGATGAACAGCTCGACACAATCAGTCGAGTAACCATGGGGCTCACGCTTGGGTGCGCCCGCTGCCATGACCACAAATTTGATCCGATACCAACCGTAGACTATTACGCCATGGCGGGCATCCTCCATAGCACCCGAACGACCGATGGCATTCTCATGAACAATGTCAATGTTTCCGGGTGGAAAGAAACAGATCTTCTGATCGATGACGATGAGAAGCAACGGTTGGAAGCGTTCCGTTTAAAGGTGAGAGACATTGAGGAAAGGATTCAGCAGAAAAAGCGGAAAAGAGAGGACGTTTTAGGCTCAGCAGTTGGCGTGCTCGTTGACGATAGTGACGCTACTCGAAAAGGGACGTGGCGGAAGTCGACTCATCGTCCGAATTATGTCGGTGATCACTATCTTGTGGCAGATAATCAGAAAACGCCATTTTCAATTCAATGGAAAGCTACTCTACCCAAACCAGGGAAATATGAGCTTCGAGTCAGCTTTCGAGGTGGTAAGGGGCTTGCAACAAAAGTTCGTTATACGGTTCATCATGCCGATGGCGAGAATCAAGTTGTTGTTGATCAGACAGTCCTTCCTTCGATTGATCAGCTCTGGCAGCCGCTTGGCCAGTTTAAATTTGATACGAAAGCTGTTGTAAATCTTGCCGGTAACGGAACAGACAAGCCTGTTCTTGCTGATGCCGTTCGACTTGTGCATGTAGAAGATCTTGAGAAAGACATGCCCACTGACACGTCTTCCTTGGATGAGGAGCTTGCAAATCTCGAAAAAACGCTCGCGGATATGAAAAAAGATAGTCCTGAAATGCCGAAGGCTATGGCTGCCGAAGACAATGGGCCACAAGGCATAGGTGACTTACATGTACGCGTTCGAGGAGAACCAAAAAATCTAGGAGAAAGAGTCCCGCGGGGTATTCTCCAGGTAGTGAACTGGAATGGTGCGACACAGTTCTCTATCCCAACTCATGAGTCAGGGCGAGTGCAGCTGGCTGAGTGGATCACCGCGAAGGAGAATCCACTGACTGCTCGAGTTATGGTGAATCGGATCTGGCAGCATCTGTTTGGCCGAGGCATTGTAGAAACGAGCGACAACTTTGGTGTGCGCGGAACGGTTCCGTCGAACCCTGAGCTTCTTGATTTTCTTGCCGAAGAGTTTGTGGAAGGCAACTGGTCAATCAAAAGTGTGATCCAAAAGATTGTTATGTCAAAGACATATCAGCAGGCTGTCGCAGACGTTTCTGAGGAAACTGGTGAAAAATCACACGTTCAGAAACAGTACCGGCGGCCTGCTCCGGCTGAGACAATTCGTGATTCGATATTGGCACTTTCAGGGAAGCTTGATAGTGAGCCTCGTGATTCTGTAGTGAGTGATTTCGGCATGTATGCTGTGCAAACAAATGGAAAGCGGCATGCCTCGTTGAGGCAAACAGGAAAATTGCGACAGCGAAGTGTGTATATGCCTGTTGTAAGGGGTGCTATTCCACCATCATTAGCTGTGTTTGACTTTCCCAATCCCGATCTTGTCACGGGGAGGCGAGCCATGACAACGGTGCCCGCGCAGGCCTTGTTTATGATGAATTCACCATTTGTTTATGAAATGTCACATGCTCTGAGTTTGCTCTTACTGCAGAACAATGTGACAATTGAGAAGAGCATTCAGCAACTCTATCGACGTGTTCTCATTCGCCAAGCGGGTCACAATGAAGTGCAACGTGGTAAGGCATATGTTGCTGAGTTGATCGAAGAGGGGCAATCACTTGAGCAGGCGTTTGCTTCGTTTGTCCAGGTTGTATTCTGTTCAGCAGAATTTCGGTTTATTGAGTAGTGGCATCAGGAACACGGTATGAACCAGTGTCATCAATTCACAACGCCTTACAATCGCCGCCACTGGTTGCAGTCAACAGCCTGCGGTTTTGGGGCTCTCGCATTTCAGGCTTTCGCGCGACGCATTGCACGCGCTGCGGGTTCCGGCTTGGATCATAAGCCGCGAGCCAATCGCGTGATATTTCTTTTCATGCACGGCGGTGTTTCTCAGGTGGATTCGTTTGACCCGAAGCCCGCACTCACTCAGTACAACGGAAAAAAACTACCCTTCAAAGGGATTGAAAATCTCGATGTGTCACTGAAAGACAAGGCGGGGTATGGCAAACTACTGGAGACGCCGTGGAAGTTTCAGCAGTACGGAGAAAGTGGTGCATGGGTAAGCGAGCTTTGGCCTCATCTCGCGAAGCATGCCGATGATCTCTGCTTCATCAAGTCTATGCACACAAAAGGGACGTCGCATGGTCAAGCTGTTTCGATGATCCATACGGGTAACGATAATCTCTTGCGACCGTCGGTTGGTGCGTGGGTGAGTTACGGCCTTGGTGCAGAGAATGAAAATCTTCCAGCGTTCATCAGTATTACGCCGCCAGCAGGACATGGTGGAACCCGTAATTATGGTTCAGCCTTCCTTCCTGCCCATCATCAGGCCACAGCACTTGGTCACTCGGCGAGTAAAGCAGAAGATGCAACGATTGACTATGTCCAGTCGGATAGTGCCCACTCGGCGCATCAGCATCGCCAGCTCAAGATGCTTCATGAAATGAATAAAAGGCATTTTGAAAAGAGCCAGGATCCGCAGCTCGATGGTGTGATTCGTAGTTACGAATTGGCTGCGCGTATGCAAGGTGTTGCGCCTGAATTAATTGATCTCAGTAATGAATCTGAAAGAACACGAAATTTGTACGGTATGGACCGGAAAGAAACATCAAATTTCGGTCACCGGTGCCTCCTGGCTCGTCGTTTCTGTGAAGCTGGAGTTCGATATATTCAAGTGAGTACGCCATATGTCTGGGATCAGCATAATAATCTCGTAAAGGGCCATACGAGGAATGCACTAAGTGTTGATAAGCCAATATCAGGACTTCTGGAAGACCTGAAACAACGAGGTATGTTTGATGATACGCTTGTTGTCTGGGGAACTGAATTTGGTCGTACGCCAGTTGTACAGGGTAAAAACGGACGCGATCATAATCCTGCTGGATTCACTGTCTGGCTGAGTGGTGCCGGGGTAAAGGCTGGTTTCAGTCATGGTTCAACTGATGAATTTGGTTATTTTGCGCAAGACAACAAAGTACATATGCACGACCTTCATGCAACAATCCTGCATATTCTAGGAATTGATCATGAAAAGCTGACATATCGTTATGCCGGTCGTGATTTTCGCTTGACTGACGTCTACGGCAACGTCGTCAGTGATATTCTTGCCTGATCTCCACACAAAAATTTGAACGTCAGATGGCCGAATGAAACATCCTACGATTCTCTCACTTGGTGAAGTGCTGTGGGATTTGTTCCCGGATGGTGAACGCTTTGGTGGTGCACCAGCAAACTTTGCATGTCACGCGGCGATTCAAGGTGCCGACGTAATAATGCTCAGCGCAGTCGGCGATGACCAACACGGACGCGATGGTATCGACATACTCAGTGCATATGGCATTGATGTAAGTCTTATGCAGGTAATTTCTGAAACACCGACTGGTACGGTAGGTGTTGAAGTTGATGATGCTGGCAAGCCAACGTTTATGATTCATCAGGGTTCGGCATGGGATAACCTCACTTGGAACGATGCGATAGCGTCGCGAATAGCTGCAGTTGATGCGATCTACTTCGGAACGTTGGGACAGCGCGATCCTGTCTCACGAGCCACAATTCGTGAAGCTGTTGAGACGGCTGCCCTTGCAGGAATTCCCCGTGTTCTTGACGTCAACCTCAGGACGCCATTCTTTGATGCTGAGATGATTCGTAACTCGGTTCAACTCGCCAGCATTTTAAAACTTAGTGACGACGAACTGGTTGAGGTTTACT
>JBDOMQ010000260.1:0-4827 GCA_039831725.1 Pirellulales bacterium | reverse complement strand
GAGGGGATCTTCTTTGCGACTGTGTGCTGGATTCAGTGATTTTGTCCTCGGTTGGAGACAGTATGGATACACAAGCAGCCGCAAATACTCATCGATGTGGCTGATTTTTCAGTTTCTCACGCCCAAGAAGTATTCGCAAGCAGAACGATGAGTGAGGCCTCAGTCAAACCATTCATCATCTGGATTGAATGCTGGAATGGGCACGTTCACAAGTTTTAGTTTTCCAACTGCCCGATGACGACAGCCCGGCCGAATCAGTATGGCTGTCATCGGTCGGAGAGGAATAACTTCATTATCCACTTCCATGTGCCCATTTCCGTCAAGAATGAGGTAAATTTCACTCATCGTTTTATGGTAATGCAACCGGCTGTCCTCGTTGATGGTCACTAGGTGAACGGATGCTGGGGCGTCAGCCAGTTCGGTAAACGCCCTGCGTGTTTCTCCACATGGGCACGGAATCCCATTTAGATCATCAAGTTGAGCCACGCTAAAGTTTTTCACAGGTTCACAATCTCAATGAAAAAGTAATGAATAAAGACAGTGCCAATCTGTTGGTGTGATCATGCACGGTTATTCGTAGGTTTGGTATGACGACGGAGATGTGGCGATACAGGTAGTGAATTTTCATGAAAACCTTCCCAGCCTACTGGTGCTGGCCGACAAGGTAGAACGACCTCTTCACAGGCTGCGCGACGGGTGCGAGTAAGTTGCTCAATCTCTTCTTGTAACGCTTTTACGTAGTTTGTTTTTTCTTCCTGTGAAAACCGATGGCTTCTTTCATCTTCACCGGGTTCAGTCACCTCGACGTGTTCCCATGCTTTGATTGCAGCTTTGCAAATCGCTGATTGCATGGCAAATAGTGGCATGCTATCCGTGCGCCACTGTTTCTCATTGTTGAGAAATTCTTGTTCTGGGTGAAAGGTATCAGGCAACCGTCCCGGCACAAGTGGTAGTCGACGAGTAAAGCAAAGGCATAGTCTTGCGTAGGCAATGTCACCGCAGATCATGCCGAGAGTAAAATTTCGTATTTCTGCCCCTCGCCTGGCAGTGAGCACATAGCGGTCATCATCGCGATTATCATGAAGATGCCACCACAGTGCATCAGGGTCTGCTCTCATGGCTGCATCGATGGCGTAGCGCACTCGCTCCTGCTCTTCCCAATCATAATTTGCTGCGAATGTGACCAATGGCGTCTCACCATCCTTATGAAGAACAGGGGCAGGGTTGGAGCTAGCCATGTTCGAAATTAGGTCACTGATTGTCTTCGATGGGGGGTGCTTTGCGTGATATTCAAGGAGGTGTTTCGGGTCAAGTGGAGTTCGCACCCGCTCGATGGTAAAGCACTCGGGTTTCACGCTGCGAGAGTCTGTGCGTATAACGGCCTGCACAGAAAAATTGTCTTCCATCATGTGTTCACGGAAACACTCCAGATTGAAAAGTTTCTGAGTAAACACCTGCTCGTGTGCCGACAGGAAGTTTGATTCCCCAGAGGGTAGTGGGCCACGGAATGTCGGCACAAGGGAATCAGCTCCAAGGATGAAGAGGTTGTCTCCTAAATAGAAAGCATTGCTTCCTTCCTCACCCGCAGTGACGGCTTTCGCGCGAAGCTTGGCCCATTGTGCTGCATCATCAGGGTCTTTGCCTGCATGAAGGGCGTCCTGTTGAAATTGCTCACGGAATAATTCACGGCCACGTTCAAAAAATGGATTATCAAACCATACCTGATCACCTGGTAGGAGACGGTCTGTTTCGTAATGGCGATTCCAAAGGATGTCATATCCTTTGTTTGGTAGTTCATCAGGGATGACGTTGTGCCCTAGGAAATGGTTCATGGCATCGATGCCATCATCGTTTCCTGTTGTCCGGAAATATTGGATGATACCCTGGATCAGAATCAGCGTCGTATATTTCAGGCAACGGATACGAGGGATAGGAGTGCCGTCGGCTCCGTGGAGAGTCCAGAGATCCTCGATTGCTTGAACAGGTTCAATCCCAGGGGCCACAACAAAGCAGTCGTTCACCAGAACCCAATAGGCAGGGTTTCGCATTTCTGGCGAGTCATCTGAAGGCCGAATCACCGTACCGGTCATAACGGCTCGAACAATTTCAAGTCGCACCTTACGTTCATCAGCACTGATATCTTCTTGTTCAAGAAGAGCCTCGGCACGTGTGAGAATATTTTGGCTAGCAGCTGACAAATGAAGGCCAGAGCGTGTCTGTCGCGTCAGTGCGTCGCTGGTCGTTCCCGGCTCACGCGGTTGGCTTAATCCTGTGCGAGAAGTCAATGAAGGAGAAAAGCTTTCAGGGTTCATTCAACTCATGATAGTAAAAATTTGTGGATATAGTTCTGGTGTTACTTGGCACTCTATTTACATAAAAAGCCGCAATATTTTTGGTGCAAGTTAGGGCTCGTCCGTTTTCGCCTAGCGTATCTTCTATTTTTAAATGATTTTAGTTGGTTATGTCTGACGAGAGAGTCCGTTACGGCAAAGCGGGGCTAAAAATTATTCAAGTGGCTGTAATTCGATATTTCTGAACCAGACGGGTTGGCCCTCTGCCTGTAAGGCAATAAATCCAAAGCTTAGTTGAGTTGACGTTCCAGCGTGTAGAAGTTTTTCAGCTGATTCGACTCGTCCTTCAGGATCGAGTTGCGGATGCTCATACCGCAAGACTTCTTGCCCGTTCACTCGGTGAATCACGTACTCGTTTCCTTGTACCTCAATTTCAATGCCGATCCATTCGTGAGGAGGGAAAGTTGGTGCTGATGATTTCACTATATGCTGCGTGATCAGCTTTCCATCAATTTCCAGATTGGTTCCTGGGGTGCAAACGTTGCCCGTTGCTCGCCGGCCCTTTCCTTCATCTGCAAGGAATTGAAATTCGAGGCTCACTGGGAAATGCTGGTGGAGCTCCATGCTCTGTGGTGATTGCGAATGTATCATTAGGCCGCTGTTGAGATTCACATACTTTGGAGCATCGGGCATCATTTTTCCGGCAAATCGATATTCCATGCGAAGCCGATACTTTGCGTACGGAATGTCGGTGTAAAGATGACCGTACTGATTGTCAAATTGTTTGTAATCATCATAAGACACCTTCATGATGCCTTCTTCGACACGGAATGTGTCAGCAAAATTTTCTCCAAGAGGATGTCCGGCGATTTTTACTGTCCAGCCAGAAAGATCTTTTCCATTGAAGAGTGAAATCCACTCGTGGGATGGGTGGGTTGAAGGCAGTTCGTCTCCGCTTGTGATAGTTGATGTGAGAAGAAGAATGCAGGTCAGCATGAAATAGCGAGCACAGTACATGGGGGGTTCTCTGGTTGAGCTTGTTCCGTTCAGTATCGGAAAAGTAATTTGCAATAGATACACGGTTTCATATTTGGACAGTTTTTTGCCTTCTTACCTGCCAGGTGTGACGCCGAGGAGTGATCGGACAAAGAAATCCTGGCGACGGCGAAACAGATAGTCACTTTCTCCGACACCATGGCCACCGTTGGGGACGAGAATAAACTCGAAATCTTTCTTGTTTTGGATTAATGCGTCCACTACCTGAAGTGTTGATGCAGGGTCGACATTTGTGTCAAGTTCTCCAACAGTGAGGAGAAGATCACCGCAGAGTTTTTTTGCGTGAGTGACATTGGAGTTCTGTTTGTAATGCGGACCAAGTTTTCCCATCCATGCTTCATTCCACCAGATTTTATCCATTCGGTTGTCATGGCAGCCGCAGTCACTTGCTGCCGCTTTGTAGAAATCGCCGTGGTGTAAGAGGGCCGCAAGGGCGTTTTGCCCACCAGCGCTGCCACCATAAATACCAACACGAGACAGATCGATCCAAGGGTATTGTTTTGCGGCAGCCTTCAGCCAGGCAATGTGATCAGGGAGTCCGGCGTCCGAAAGATTCTTCCAGCACACATCGTGAAAAGTTTTTGAACGCCAGTTGGTCCCCATGCCATCGATTTGCACAACGACAAAGCCAAGTTCAGCAAGTCGTCGTTGAGAGATGTGGCTTCGGAATTGTTTTTTCACATGAAAGTCATGTGGCCCAGCGTAAATGTGTTCGATGACAGGGTATGAGTTTTCTGGATTGAAATTTGAGGGGCGTATTAAGGTTCCATAGATCATGGTTTGATTGTCTCGCCCAACGCTTTGAAAACGAATTGGTGCGGTGAAGTTTTGCCGTTGCAGTTCGGAAATATCTTGGGTGAATAAGTCTGCTACAACAGCTCCCTTTCCAGACTCGCGTATCTGCACGGTTTCTGGAAGGTCAACACGCGACCAGCGGTCAACAAAAAGTGATCTATCTGCGTTGAAGTCCCACTGGTGTGTGCCATCTCCCTCAGTTAGGACGACCAGCCCAGTCCCGTCAAGATTTACGCGGGCCAAGTGAACATGATAGGGGTCTTGGTCTGAGTGGATTCCCATGGCAGCAAACCAGATTACACCACGGTCCTCATCTACATGTTCAATTCTTCGAACGACCCATTCTCCTTGAGTGATTTGATTTATCTGTTTTCCAGTGACGGCGTCAAATCGATAAAGGTGGTTCCAGCCATCTCGTTCACTCGCCCAAACTAATTCCTTGGTTTGGTCGAGCCAATGAATCATTGTTTTTTGCGAGTAGTCGATAAATGTGTCTGATGTCTCGTTGACGATATCTTGAAGACGACCTGTTCGTGCATCGATTGATCGAAGGGATACTAGTTGGTGACCTCTTTGATTAAACAAGACGTATGCTTGGCGGCTATCTGGGGACCATCGTAAGAAGCGGACGTTCCACGAATCCGAAAAATCACTGTCGTCGCAGGGCAAAACGCGCTTTTCGAGA
>JBDOMQ010000333.1:0-4832 GCA_039831725.1 Pirellulales bacterium | reverse complement strand
GTAACTGCCAACACCAGGGACGTGGTGCCCATAAATTATCAATGCAATCATTGAAATTGTTGCCTGAACTTGTACAGCTATCGCAACCTGATAGGCCGCTGTATGGCATGTCTAAGATAACTGGTCCGTGTGATTCAACTGGAGGTAGAACGTGAATGGGCTGCCCGTCCGTCGGTATCGTGGGCATGATTTCCTGTTGATAGCCTTGGTCGTAGAAGCCATTGGCATGTTCAGACTCTGAAAGTATTGAGCCCAACTGTGTGAATTTTAGTTCCTGTTTCTGACCACTGTTGTTGTTTTCAGAGGAGGCCGTCTGCCAATGCTTGGAGTCTTGCCCGTCTTGGTCGGCAAGTACGGCATTGGCATGCCAAGATAATAGTAGCAGCGCTGTAAGTGTGCTCATCGTGGGCAGGCGTACAAGATTGCTCAGCACCACTGCCAGAGAGCTGTAGTGAATAGTGCGTGATTTTTCTAGCGACATATGGTGGTGTGGTAACAAGATTTGAACGTGGTGTTTGTCGCGTCTAAAAAACATGGTTCTCACACACTCGCGTGAAAACATTACTCTAGAGTTTTTTTCGTCTGGAACCATCGTCGGTTTTGTATAGTTTTTGAAGGTCTAGGCGATTTTTCCCAAATGCTCTTAGGTGGGCTGATTCCCTTGCCTATGTCATTTTCCTGGTTTTCGAAGGGGAGGCGCGAGATTGCGCAAAGAGAGTGTCAGTAAGTTCCTCTCGTTAACCAAAACTACCTAAGTTTTAAAAGTTAGGTAGTTTCCTGTTATTATTTCCAAAACCGAGTGTGTTGACGATGTGAAATACGATTTATTCGGAAGAAGGTGCCACGTGTCAGAAAGTAATTCTTTGAAGGGTTCTAATGAGGCAATAGGTTCAATTCTTGGGCGTATTCCGGGGGGGCTTTTTGTCGTTACGTGGCAAGAAGAAGCGGTCGATAAAACCATGCTGACAAGTTGGCTCATGCAAGCAGGGTTCAATCCGCCAGCGATATCTATTGCCGTAGGATCTGGTCGACGGTTTCTCTCATCGATTGGTGAAGAAGATTTTCGCTTTGTTGTAAATGTGCTTTCGGAAAATCAGCGAAGCCTCATCGGTAAATTTGGTAAGCCACCAACAAAAAAAGATGAGCCATTTTTTGGCTTGGATATAGGGAGGTCTCCTTGTGGGGCTGGAATACTTCAGGGTTCGGTGGGTTGGATGGAGTGCAGTGCAAGGCCGGCCTTTTTGCCTGCAGGCTCTGAGCAAGGGAGTGGAGACCACGCTATCGTCGTGGCTGACGTTCTTACTGCAGAAATAAGTTCTACAGACCAACCAATAGTGCATCTTCGAAAAAGTGGCTTACACTACTAGCTCATTGAGGGTGGGTAGCAGTAGGTTGTGATAGCGTTCAAGAGATACATGCTTCAATGGCACGTGTCATAATTATTACCAAGTAGAGAGAATAGTAGCCATGCCATTTCTTTTCTTACGATCCATGCG
Source organism: Pirellulales bacterium (assembly GCA_039831725.1). Classification (GTDB taxonomy): domain Bacteria; phylum Planctomycetota; class Planctomycetia; order Pirellulales; family UBA1268; genus UBA1268. Next base: position 3,336 of record JBDOMQ010000333.1, on the reverse strand, counting down.
TACCTGTTGCCTTGTTTTGCTGTTTCTTGTCGGACTTGGCATCACTGGTTGCAACGAATCGAATGTGAACTCACCAGCTGTTTCAGAAAAAGTAACAGAAGGCCCTCGGCGTTTCATCTTTATTACGAATGGCGATGATCCATATTTCGACGTATTAAATGCCGGGCTGCAAGCTGGAGCAGAGAAGTTCTCACTTGCCGGTAAGGGACTCGAAGTTGTGATGGAGAAAAACAACGCAACAGCGCAAGGACAGATTGATCGTCTTCGGCAACTTGTCACGCAAGCAGATGTAGCGGGAGTAGCTATTTCTGTTATTCAGGCAGAAAATGTTGCCATTGTTGAAGAGATGAAGCGGTTGACGGAAAAAGGTGTTCCAGTAATTACTGTCGACGGTGATATCAACCAGAAGCTTTTTTCAGATGGTCGTCCTTACTACATAGGAACAGATAATTCGATTGCTGGGCGTTTGTTGGGTACTGCGGGGAAAAAGGTCTTGGAATCTCGTGGCATCACTGAGGGTGAATTTATTCAGTTTACGGGATTCACTGATAACGATAACGCCAGAGCCAGAATGAATGGCTGTCGTGAAGCGATTGGGGAAAACTACAGAGAAGTTGACCGAATGGCTGATTCATTTGACCATTCGCGAGCCCGAGATAACGTACGAACGGCTCTTGTGAATCATCCGAATGTAAAAGCTTTGGTCGGAATATGGGCGTACAATGCACCGGCAATCGCTGAAGTCGTTGCGGAGCGAGGGGTTCGTGATCAGGTTTCAATCTTTACGTTTGATGCAGCCGCTCAAGCTATCGAGCATATGTCGAATGGGAATATTGACTGCATGATTGTACAGAATCCATTTGAAATGGGCATTCAAACTGTTCGTCTACTGCTCGCGATGCAAGAAGGGCAAGACGCTGTCCTTGCAGAGATGTTTCCAGAGTTTGGTCAGCCTGGGGGCGATAAATTTACGACTGGCTTGCGTCTGATTATTCCTGATGCCTGGGAGAATAATGAAGATGCGCCCATCTCAAAAAAGGAACTGGAGTCTGCAGTTTCAGCAGGAACTCTTGAAGTTATGTCTCTGTCCGTCTTTCGTGAATGGTTGAAGAAATATGGCTTGTCGAGTTCCTGATTCTGTGGCTACCCAGATGAAATGTGACTGAAAGGTTGCCCCAATGAAATTATGGAGCCTGTTTTCACTTAAGTCCCTGAAGAGATGCTGGCCCGCACATAATGAGTGGTCGTTACTTGTGGCGATTGTACTTGCGATTTTCTTCACGGCACTTTTTGATACAAACCACACCTATTTTTTTCGCCCGTTTGAAAGCCTTCGTGATATAGCTCGTAATAGCGCAATGCTTGGTATTTTTTCACTTGGTGCTGCAGTAGTCATCATTGCCGGCGGGATCGATCTTTCGAGTGGTTCTATGATCGCACTGTCCGGGACAGTTTGCTCAGTGACCATGCTGGCACTTGCTCCCACTGAAATGATGGCATTTAAGCCCGTCGGTCCGATGGTGGTGCTCATTGCGGTTCTGGCAAGCCTTTTGACAGGGTTCTTTGTTGGAACGTTACACACCTGGCTTATTACCGTTGTTCGACTACCTCCATTTATTGCGACACTCGCAACACTTGTAGGCCTTCGAAGTTTTGCGAGAGCAGTCTGTGAAAGTAGTACAGCCGTTTTTACACCCACTAAAAGTGCGCTTATTAACATTGCTGACCCAGCGTTCAAGGTGGTTCGGGATAATGTCTGGTTTTCGGTTGTGACATTTTTGGTCTTAGCACTTTTTACATGGCTCATGCTTTCTCGAACGGTGCTTGGTCGCCATCTCAAAGCCCTCGGAGGGAACGAGCAAGCCGCTCGTCTTGCGGGCATACATACCGAGAATGTGAAATGGTTTGCGTATTGTTTCGGTGCAATGACAGCTGCCCTTGCAGGGCTTTTCTATATTGCAAATGAATCTGTTGCTGCACCCGTCAATCAGGGAAGAGGACATGAGCTCAACGCTATTGCTGCTGCTGTTGTTGGTGGTTGTTCGCTCTCTGGTGGTGTAGGTACGGTTCAGGGGACGGTTCTTGGAGCGTTTTTTCTCCGTGTCGTTATCGATGCAGTATCAAAACTTATTAAAACGGGTGCTGACGTCTATGAGGGATTGATTGTTGGGGTCGTCGTCGTTCTCGCGGTCACATTTGCTCAGGGAGTGAATGGTTTAAGCCATGATCGTCGTATTTTGCCAGGGTTTCTGGGCCTCTGTACGATCCCTGTTCTTGCCCTACTTGCAGGCAGCCTTGCATCCATGACGACCGGTGCAGCTAGTGGTGTGGCAGTGGGCTTTACTGCGTTCATTGCGTTAATTGCCTTGCGGATTTGGGAGAGTCGAATTCATGGCAAAAGGGTGCAGGTGAGTGGCTCACAATGAATAAAGCTGCAGAAGTTGCTGTTGCGATGAAGGGAATCACAAAGCAATTTCCTGGAGTAATTGCACTTGATGACGTGACGCTACAGGTGCGGTACGGTGAGGTTCACGCTATTTGTGGCGAAAATGGAGCCGGTAAAAGTACGTTGATGAAGATCTTATCAGGAGTTCATAAGCCGGATGCTGGTGAGCTTGAGATAGCGGGTCAAAGCGTTCAATTTTGTAGCACTCGTGATGCTGAAAACGCTGGTGTTGCAATCATTCACCAGGAGCTAGAACTCGTAGAAGAGTTGACGGTCGCTGCGAATGTTTTTCTTGGGCGTGAGCCAAGAACCCGGTTTGGATTTTTGAACGATGCTATTGCTAAAAGAAAAGCAGGGGAGTTGCTAGGTTTACTCGAGGCATCTATTTCGCCAGAAGAAATGACAGGTGGACTACGAGTCGGCGATCAGCAGCTTGTCGAAATTGCGAAAGCCCTTTCACTGCATGCATCAATTATCGTCATGGATGAGCCAACAAGTGCACTCACAGACGCGGAAGCGGAGCGGCTCGAACGAACTATTTCAACTTTGCGTCTGCAGGGCTGCACAATCCTTTATATCTCACACAAAATGGATGAAGTGTTTCGGTTGGCTGATCGGATCACGATTCTGCGAGATGGTTGTCATGTATGTACCGTTAATAAAACAGAAACGACGGCCTCTCAGGTAACGGGTTGGATGGTTGGTCGTGAGATTTCAGAACACAGTTTTCGTAGTCAGCAAACGGTCGGAAAGTGCCTGCTTCAAGTTGAAGATCTGTGCGTAGCCTCACAGGCTTCAAGTCAAAGTGTGCAGTTGCACAATGTGTCATTTCGTGTCCACGCTGGTGAAGTTCTTGGAATCGCAGGTCTCATGGGCGCTGGTCGTACCGA